>CAYTEZ010000025.1:3340-4852 GCA_964437025.1 uncultured Gammaproteobacteria bacterium | reverse complement strand
TGCTTTTTGGCGGGCTTTCGGTCGCTGAGCTGGGGCAGCACTCCGGCTTGCTCAAACCACTCACGAGCCTGGACTTCTGGCATCGCGGCGAGCAGTTGCGGCAGCGCTGCTGCAATCGCTTGCATGGCGCGCGACCGTTCCACCGCATTCTTACTCTGCCGTTCCTCTCGCTCGGCTTGCACAGCGGGCGGGGACGCATCCAAGTAGTAATGCGGCATGCAGTCCCACGAGCCGAAGTTGTACCACCCGACCCACTTGCTGACTTGGTTGTATAGCACGCCGTCGCACGGTTCCCATATGACCCGTTCGTAGCCGGTTTCCGGGTCGCGCTCGCGCTCCATGCGTGCGTCGAAAAACCAGCTTGCCGACTCCTCAAATTTTTCCCAGCGAACCCCGCCTTGCACCTTGGCCTGCGCAAAGCCGCCGGTCTGCCCCACGCTGGTCATGTCCTGCCCTAGATACGCAAGACAGATGCGGCGCAAGATGCGCGCTTCGGTCTGGTCAAACGCGCTCGCGCCGCTGCCACTGGCCGTCGCGACCATTTCGAGGTATTCTTGCTTCTGCCCGTCGCTGCCGAGTCGCATCGGGATAACAGCACCTGCACCCGCGCCTTGGATGCTGCCGACGCTGGCGTTTACCTGGGGGCGGTTGTAATCGTCTCGGTGGAAATACTGCATAAACCCAAGGCCAAATCGTTCCTGGTAGGCCAGATTGTCGAAGAAGTTGTACCCGTCGCCGATAAAGTCGTTTCCGAGGGAGAACACAAGCCCTTGCAGCCAGGGCTGCCGCGCTGCGACTTGGCCGAGAACCCAGCGACCCATACCCGGCTCGACGACGAGCAGACCTTTGTTGAGCGTCGTCGCGTGGAACACGCCGCCGTCTACAGACCGCCCGACGCCTCGGTAGAAGTATTGCGTTTGGCTCGGATGCCAGGGCTTGTGGACAGGCAGCCACCAGCGATGCCGTCCGTCTCGGCGCTCCTCCCAGTCCATACCGCTGATGAACTGGCCCATCTGCATTTCGTCGTCATGCCACTGCCGCAGCACGTAGTCGGGGAAGATGGCATCCCGGTACTCTCGGAACCAGTCCGCCGCGTAGGCGGCTTGCTTGTCGCGCTTGCGGCGCGGTGAGATTTTGCGCGGTAGTTTGGTGATGAACTCATTCCGCTCATTGCGGCATTTTCGGATGATGGGGTGTGACCAAAAAGCATCGGACAGAAGGCCCGAAGCGCCGAACTGCCCGGACATATGGCTGGCCAAAGCGATCTTGGCACTGTCGACAGTCCAACCGAGAATGCCGCGATTGCTGATACCCGGTTGCACGGGAATCTGCGATGTGTGGTCCGACGGGTCGGGCTTTCTCGGCGCGGACTTAACCGGCGTACCGGCAGGCGTCACAGGCTCAAGACTGCGCGTATGCGCCTGCGCATGTTTCGTAGGTTCGGGCTCTCGTCGTCGGCGTGCCATCATGCAAAGATGGTGCGAAACCGCTTGACTTGCTGTTTCAAATTGG
>CAYTEZ010000025.1:0-3240 GCA_964437025.1 uncultured Gammaproteobacteria bacterium | reverse complement strand
TCGGCTGGTGTCCACGTTTCTTGCTGGCATGCTTCGCGCTGTCAACGATGTATGACCTCATCCTGTCATGCCTACAGCTCGTGTTCGAGGTGCGCCAGCGAAAGCTAGAACGCCTGCTCGTCGAAATCACCGCACGCCTCACACCGCCTTCGGAGCGGAACTAGCATATGGAAAACATCCTCATCGGCTGTGCGATTGGCGCAGTGCTTACCACACTCTTTGGCCTTTTCTGGGCGACACTCAAATGAAATACGCAATCGTGGCAGACGTGCATCTTTGGAACCACAAGCGGCACGGTGGGGCGCTGGTACGCGGCATCAACCGGCGTGCGCAGCTTGGGCTCGACGTGCTACGTCGTGCCGTAAGCCTGGCAAATGAGGAAGATGCCAAGCTCATCGTGGCGGGCGACCTCGTAGACAGCGCAGGGCCGATACAGCCCCAGCTTGCCGCCGCCATCCGTAACGAGCTGGCCAGATGTACGCATGGCGTCTCGCTCATCCTCGGAAACCACGACATGATCGCCGACGGAGATCACAGCCTGGGGGTGTATGAAAGCTGGGGCGGTGTAGGACGCCCACGCGTTTCAGTGATTGAAGGCACAAAGACCCTGGACATCTTCGAGCTATGGGCGGAAGGCGCTGCTGTCCCCTTCCACTGCGATATCGCCGATCCACGGATACGCGATACGCAGCTACTAGTCGGACACTTTGGCGTGTATGACAGCACATTCCTGCCGTTTCTGCGTGCAAGTAAGGAAGCACGAAACGTAGACGACCTGTTTTCGTACATGAAAGAGCGCAACATCCGGTGTATGATGTTGGGTGACTGGCACAGACGCATGGTGTGGTCCCGGCATGACGGTATGGCCACAGCGGCATGTGGTTTGATGGCAATGCCGGAGCACAAGCATGACATGCGCTGGATAATGCAAATCGGCTCACTCTGTCCTACAGGGTGGGACAATGCCGGACTTGACGGATACGGCACTGTCGCACTGTGGGACACTGATACACAGGCGCTGACGTGGCGCGTGCTGCCTGGTCCTCGGTTCTGTGTGGCCCGAAGCGCGGACGAGGAGGAAAGTATCATCGGGGTAGCCAAGCGGCGTGGTGACACGCTGTTCCTCCGTCGGTACTACGAAGGCGAAAAGCCTGAAACGCCGCTTTTCGTCGAGGCGTACGAGGCCATCCCGATCGCGGTCGAAGTCGCTGCGACCTATGCGCGAGCCCGCGAGAGTGGTACAATCCAGCGAGGGGTGACAGTCGAAGCGTTGGTAAGTGAATGGCTCGCCAGCGCAAACACCCCCACCGACGAAGCGGCCATCTTACAGCAAAAAGTCAAGGAGTATTTAGGGTCATGAGCGAAGGCAAGTATTTCTACGTCAGCGAGCGTGTGATCTACGAGGGCTACCCGCAAGAGGGCCAGCATCTATGCATTCTCCGCCTTCGTCGCGAGCTTGCCACGATGATTGACGTGGACCGTCCGATTGACCCACTATCAACCTCTTGCGACGCTTTTGCATACACTGACAAGGGCGTGCATCTGTTCTGGGTCGCACCAAAGACGCCTGAGAGCGCCACGGAAGCACTCGGACTGCCGGACCCGCTGCACGTCAAGCTCACCAACGGACAGGACTACCCACTCATCTGTCAATCGAAACATCGTGTGATTTTCAGTTACACCGAGAAAAACGGTACAACGTGGCCCGTCTCGCTGCCTCGTCAGTGCTCGGCTGTGACACAGGAAGGCTTCGAGCTGGCCGCTGAGTACAACCGATACGCCTCGGCTTTCGTCGAGCACGACACGCAGCTTTTCGCCGAAGCAGTCAGGCGCGCATCCAAAGCCCTATGATCCTGTCAATCAAAAACTACCCGCCGCACCAGGATACGGTTTTGCGGCTGCCGGATGCTGGGCTCGTCGTCGTACAAGGTGAGAATGGTAGCGGGAAAAGCACGCTGGCTGAAGCGTATGCTGCCGCGCTGTGGGGCAAGTGTCTGCGCGGCGCGAGTCCGTGGCGATCTGAGGACTGCGAGCTGTCTGTTACGCTCCCTGGCCTGCACGTTGAACGGACACCGACAAGCCTACTACTGTCCGGCCACGGTGCGCTGAAGCCCAGCAAAAAGCAGCCCGAAGTGACCGCGCTCGTCGGGGAGTTTACGACGTGGCAGCGGACCCGTGTGTTTGATGCGGACCTCACGGCGCGCTTTGGCGCCGAGAGCGACAGCGAGCGCAAGCGCCTGATTGAAAAGCTGCTTGGGCTTGAACGCTTCGACGAAGCACTAAAGCGCGTGCGTGCGGACATCCGAGACACCGATCGCAAGATCGCTGCCGCTGAATCGAAGCATGCTGTCGCGCAAGCTGTGCTTGCCGAGCAACCGAAGCCCTCGCAGCCCGTGTCACAAGACAGCTTGCGAGCTGCACAAGCCGCGCTACGTGCTGCGGAAGACGCCTGTAATGAGCTGGCCAAGGGTGAGGGCAGGCTCGCCGCCGCACGGGACGCACAAGCAAAACAGCTTGACTTGCTCCGCTCGGGATGCTGTCCAACCTGCGAGCAAGTCGTGCCGCCGTCGCAAATCGCCAGCATGCAAAGCCGCGCAGCGGCGCTTAGTGCAGAGCAAGCAAGCCTTGCGCAAAGCCGATCGGCGACAGCGGGCGAACGTGCGGCACGCATGACTGAACTGCGAGCACTTCAGAAAGCTGCGGTAGACGCGGAAGCGATCGCGGCGCAAGCGGCGAAGCGATCGGGCTTGCAGGCGGAGCTTGACAAAGCGCAAGCCGAGAAAGCCGCGCTGAGTCTCACGGTGCGACAGCTTGCCGCCGTCGAAGCGTGCTTGCTGTGGGCACGCCCGAAGATGCTTGCAGACTCTTTGGCCAGCCTGGAAGTCGCAGCGTCCGCCTGGGTGCCGGGGCTGCGGCTACGCATCGAAGGCGAAGGGCTGCGCGTGTCACTTGGCGCAAGGTCTTACGCCGAGCTGAATGAAGGGCATCGCCGTCTATGCGATCTGGCCGTGCTGCTGGGTCTGAGCGGCTTTGGCGATGCGAAAGTACGAGGCCCGATCTTTCTCGACGGCGCGTTACACGGGCTCGACGAGAAACGGCAAGACGACGTGGCGGCACTACTAGAAACGATCGCCCGGCGCGAGCTGGTCATCGTCCTGACGTGCGTCGAAGACACAGCAAATCGCCTACGCGGGATGCACATTCGCATTGCCGACGGCACCGCGACAGTGATAAGGTAAA
>CAYTEZ010000024.1:0-11071 GCA_964437025.1 uncultured Gammaproteobacteria bacterium | reverse complement strand
TAAAAATAGGCTTTTTTAGGCCTATTTTTTGTATTGACAAAACAGTCAAATAGGGATATGCTAAACAGGCAATAAATTAGTACATTTATAATCAAAACTATATAAAAAATGAGCGACCCAGAAATCAAAAAAGAAAAGTCCATTCTTTATGGAGATTATCAAATTAATATACTTGATAATGAAGGCAAAATGGTTATTGAAATTAAAAAGGGAAATTGCAATTTTCTTCTTAAAAGCAGAATGGAATATTCTGAAAAATTTAACTTTATGGTTGAATCTGACTCTTGTCATAACACTGTAACCATTTCTTTCTATGACAAAAGAGAAAAGACTCCATTATTTCGTTTGCCAACTAATTTTATTAATAAAATTGTTAAAAAAGTAAAAATACCAATTATTGAGGACATAAAAATAGAGTGTTCTATAATATTTGGTTCAGTAGCTGGTTTTGTAGCAGTATGTATCTCTGTAAAAAAACAAGAGAAAACAAAAGAGATTTATGTTAAAAATCCTTTAGAAGATATAAACAAATCTCAAAGGATGTATAATTTTGCTTCCTTTAGTAGTGGAACTGCTAGAATGAACTTTGAAATGGAAAAAAGTTTTATCTCTCATTTAGTGAGAAATACAAAAATGGAATTAGGTAAACAGGTGAATCAGTTAAAAAACAGAACTGATTATTTTCAGATCTAATTTCTTTCGAGAAAAAAAGCAAAGCATCTTAATCCAAAAGATGCTTTTTTTATTTGCCAAAAATATGATATAATGAATATATTAATTACAATAAATATTAAAATAAAAATATGAAAACATTAATCTTGTTTTATTCTCGTACTGGTACAACAAAAAAAGTAGCTGAAAAATTAGCTAGTATTTTAGGGGCTGATATTGAAAGTGTAGTTGATAATGTTGATCGCTCCGGAATCCGTGGTTATATCATTTGTGGTAGGGATGCGGTAAAAAAAACTTTGATTAAAATTAATCCAATTAGTCATAATATATCTGATTATGATTTAGTAATTATTGGAACACCAGTTTGGGCTTGGACTATGTCTTCTCCAATTAAAACACTTATCACCGAGCAAAAAGATAATCTAAAACAAGTTGCTTTCTTTTGTACTCAGGGAGGAGAAGGAAATCAAGGAGCAATATCTAATATGATAAAGTTGAGTGGCAAAGAACCATTGGCAACTCTAAGTCTTTTAACTAAAAAAGTAGTTAAAGATCAAATAGATGAAGATATTAATGATTTTGTAAATAAATTAAAATAATAGTATAATATAGACAGAGAAATAGTTCATTAAAATTAGTATTAACCCTTTAAAATATATAGCCATGAAAGCAATAGAAGAAACTCACCAGTATCAAACTGAGATATTCTTGTCTTTATTGGCAAGTTATCCAGATTATTTTTTCGTTTTTTCTAATTCAAATGTTTTTTTTGATTTTAAAAAAAATGATGATTTAATAAAAGAAATTAAAAATTTGGAAAATTTGAAGGAATTAAACGCTGAAGCAAAAATAAAAATCAAAAAAACAGTTAGCAGGACAATAGCACATCTCGAAAATTCAAGGTTAGCATCTTTTTCAATCGATAAGATGTTGCCCGATTGTGATATCTGGCTTTATTCTAAAGATTTGTTTTTAGAAGGCATGGCTAATGATTTGATTTTTCTAAATAATAAGAAGAAATTTTTTAAAAAAGATTATTTAATTAGAGAAATAATTTTTTCTATTATTAATTTCTATGCCTTTCATTTTGGTTTAGTGTCTATTGATTTTGAGTTAGAAGTAATTCTAAAAGAACTCGGGCGCTGGAAAGAGCTCGAAGATCAATATGGATATCATGATGGAGAGGAAAAGGAAGATGAATACGACGAAGACGATTGGTAAAACATAAAGACCGTTAGTTAACACACTAGCGGCCTTTTTTTGCCAAAATTTCAGTAAAATGATATAATATAATAAATATATTAATAATTAAAAATACGGCCATGAAAAAGACAATAATTTTAATACTGCTAATTGCGGCAGTAGTTGGAGGAATATTTCTCCTTAAAGAGTCCTTTTATAAAAATAATGAAAAACAAATTAATAATGAAGCAAACTATATAGACGAAAGTACTACTGGTGTAGAAAGTCCAGCCTTAAAAGACGCTTGTCGTTTTGATGGTGGAAATTGGTTGGATGATTTTTATCAATGCGAAAATGTTGATAAAGAATGGTGTGATTTTAATGGTGGAACATTTTCTGAATGTGAATCAGCTTGTCGCAATAATCCTGAAGCAGATATTTGCACCTTGCAGTGCATTCCGGTTTGTCAGTTTGCTAAATAATATATGACGATAAAAAATAAATTTCTAAATAATTTTACAAAATTGATGCGACCGTATAGTCGCTCAGTTTTATTTTTGCTAATAATTACAATTATTTTAGAGGCAACAGCTCTAATAGCTCCATATATATTGAAGGAGTTAATTGATGGATTATTAGATTTTTCTTTAGAAAAAATTAATTGGTTTATGCTGCTGATAGCTGGTTTCTTTTTTTCTATTATAGTAACAGTAATCGTTGATTATTTTAGGGATAAAAAGATTTTTGATTTAATGTTTAAAAGTGAGTATGATTTGTTGATAAGGTGTCAAAAAAAGCTATTGAGTTTGGATTTAATGTATCATCAAGAAGAAGGGACAGGGGACAAGGTGACTAAAGTCAGTAGAGGTGTTGATAAATTTACCAACCTTTTAACCTCTATTTTCTGGGAATTTTTGCCAGTACTTTTTCAATTTCTTTCTACCTTCATCATTCTAACAATAATTGATTATCGCTTAGCTCTAATTTTGTTATTCTTTTCCTTCATCTTTTTATTCATGAATATAAAGGTTAATGGAAAAATATATCCAGTTAGAAAAGAAAGATACAAAAAATATGAAGAAGCTTCTGGTAAGATGGTTCAATCAATTATCAATGTTAATACTGTTCAATCTTTTTCTCAGGAAAAAAGGGAGGTTGATGAACTGAGTGAAATAAGGAAAGAAATTGTTCGTGGAGAAAAAAAGGAATGGGGCTTCATTCTTAAATATGCTAATTTGCGAGAATCATTGGTTGCCCTGGGCAGATCTTTAATCTTAATTTTTGGTATATATTTAGTAGTGCAAAACGAATTAAGTATTGGTACTTTAGTTTTTGTTATTACTTTGTCAGAAAAAGTCTTTTCTGCTATCTCTCGTGTTTATCGTCTCTATGATCGTTTTGCTGAAGGAGCTGAAGGTGTAAATAGATTATCAGATTTGCTAGCTACTGAGAGTAATATAAAGAACACAGGAAGGAAAAAGTTGAAAAAAGTAGAAGGGGCTATTACCTTTAAAAATGTTAATTTTTCGTATAATAATTCAGAAAATACTTTGGAGAATCTAAATCTTCACATTCCAGCTGGCGCCTTTACCGCTTTAGTTGGACCATCTGGCGGTGGAAAAACAACTATTATTCGTCTAATCTTTAGACATTTTGAAGTTAAGTCAGGCGAGGTATTATTAGATGGAATAAATATAAAGGAAATAGATTTATTTAATTTCAGAAGCTTTCTTTCAATCGTTCCACAAGAAGTTGATATCTTTAATTCTTCAATCTTTGATAATATTTCTTATGCTAACAAGAAAGCAAGTTTTCAAGAAGTAGAAGCAGCAGCTAAAATTGCTAACGCTTCTGAGTTTATCGAGAAATTACCTGATAAGTACAATACCATTGTTGGAGAAAGAGGAATTAAACTATCTGGTGGCCAAAGACAAAGAATTGGTATTGCCAGGGCTATACTAGCTAATCCTAAAATTTTAGTTTTTGATGAAGCAACCAGTAATCTAGATACTGAGAGTGAAAAATTAATTCAAGATGCTATTTTAAAAATATCTCATAACAAAACTATTATTGTTATTGCTCATAGATTAAGTACTATTAAAATGGCTGATAAGATTATTGTGATAGAAAAAGGAAAAGTTAGCGAAGAGGGAACTCACTCTCAATTACTACAGCAAGATAAAGGATTGTATAAAAAGCTAATAAATTTACAGTCTTTAGGTGATGTAAAATAGGGCTTGTCTTTTTTAAAATAAATGTTAATATAGACACACAAAAATAGTATATTAACATTTTTAAAAAAAGGAGGCTCCATGGCAAAACAAAGAACTTTAGTCTTTATTAAATATCCTCATTCAACTAGAGGTGGAAGTTTACTGGGAATATTTTCCATGTTAAACAAAGCTGGTTTCAGTGTTGAGGCAATGAAAACTTATCAATTAACTATTGAAGAGGCTAGAGAGTTCTATGCCGAACATCAAGGAAAAAGATTCTTTGAGGAAATCACCGAAACTATTATCAGAGGTCCAATCGTTCCACTCATCATTGAAAAAGAAACAGATGATATAATTAGAGACATCAGAGAATTAGTTGGTGATAAAGATCCAGCTAAGGCTATGACAGGAACGATAAGAAACGCTTTTGGAGATTGGATTGGAGAAAATGGAATCCATGCTTCCGATTGTGTTGAGGCTAAAATAAGGGAGGGAAAAATACTTTTTCCAGAACTCATCTTTATGCTTATTTAGACAAATATAAAAGGACTGTTTAAAACAGTCCTTTTTTGTTTTTTTAATAATAAATATAGTATTGACAATTATAATTTTTAGGTATAAAGAATAATGAGGGTTTAGACCCTAAAGTTCATTAACAACAATGTAAACCACATCATAAGTTACACAATTAATTAAAGTATTCACCTAAATTTATTAAAAATGAATGAAGTATTAACTAATCTTGTTATTACTGCTGGCACTTCTGTACTAGCCTTGTCCTATGTCCTCTTGAGATGGCGGCAATTATTGTCTAATTCCGGCATAGTAGAAAAAGAAATGTTTGATCTATCTTCAATTATTAAAGAAGCTACTCAAAGATTTTTTCGATTGCAATCTCTTGTTTCAGGAAGAGATATAGGTATTATTGTTATTATCCTTTTTATAGCAAATTATTTTGGCTATATATCTATCTACACACCTTTTGCGGTTTTTACGGGCGCTCTTTTTTCAGCTCTGGCTGCTTATATTGGTATGATGGCAGCTTGCACGGCTAATGCTATTGTTGCTTCTAATACTAAATTTGGTATTTTAAAAACATTTGTTTCCGCTATGCAAGGTGGTTCTGTTATGGGATTTATTGTTACTGGCTTCGGTCTTTTAGACTTAAGTATTTGGTATTGTATTATATACTATACTAATTTAGACTTACCAGCTAATGAGGTTTCCGGGTTAATAGTTTCCACTGTTATAACTTTTGCTTTTGGTGCAAGTTATATGGCTTTTAGAGCCAGAGTTTCCGGAGGTATATTTACGAAATCAGCCGATTCCGCAGCCGATACCGTTGGAAAAGGGGAGTATAAACTAGAAGAAGATGATCCTCGTAATCCCGCTGTAATTGCTGATAATGTTGGCGATAATGCTAGTGATGTAGCTGGTATGGGGCAAGACTTAAATGAATCTTATGTAGGCGGTAATGCAGCTTCAATGGAGGCCGCACTTTCAGTTTTCCAATCAAGTGCAATTACTTTTGGTATAATGATATCTATTGCCACTCTAATTAGAATACCATTAGCAGTTTCTTCTATAGGTGTTGTTGCATCTATTATTGGCTTAAGCTTTGTAAAGACTAGAAAAGCAGATATGAAAAGTCTTATATCGAGTGTTCGTCGAGGTGTTTATATAGCCTCAGCCTTAGTTATAATTGGATCTTTCTTTTTAATTTATTTTACCTTTGATAACTTAAACTTCTTTTGGCCTATAGCCATTGGTATAATAACTGGTAATGCCATCTCTTTTATTTCGGAATATTTTACCAGTGATAGTAATAAACCAACTCAAAAATTAGCATCAAAATCAAAAGATGGTCATGCTAGTGTTGTTATTGAGGGTCACGCTATTGGCTACGAAAGTGCTGCTTATACTATTGTTGTAGTTTCTATTGGTATGATTTTGAGTTATGTCTTATCTGGTGGGACTCTTGCAAACAAAGAGCCTGGAATTTATGGTCTTTCTTTAGCTGCAGTTGCTATGTTATCAACTCTTCCAATAACATTAACTATTGATGCTTTTGGACCTATTGCTGATAACGCGCAAGGAATTCTTGAAATGAGAGGAATAAAAGGAGAAAGAGCGGTTATAGCCAATGCTATGGATTCTTTAGGCAACACCACTGCTGCGACCGGAAAAGGATATGCAATTGGTAGTGCTGCATATGCTTCACTATCTCTAATATGGGCATTAGATCATATTATTAAACTATCCCTTGTAAAATACAGCTTACCGATGAATACCTTAGATCCTAGTTTGGATAATATATTTGTGATTGTTGGATTAATGATTGGTGTTGCTACTCCATTTTTATTTGTTTCAAAACTTCTTAGAGCCGTTGGAGATACTGCTAGTAAATTAATGAAGGAAATAAAGGATCATATAGTACAGATCATCAATGGTACTGAGGAACCAAATTACAAAAAATGTGTTACCATTGCAACAAAAGAAGCTCAAAAAAAATCGACTTTTCCAGGTTTAATGGTAATAATTATTCCAACTTTAGTATATGTTTTGGGCGGCCCCGACATGGTTAAAGGATTTTTATTATCTTCCTTGACTGTTGGTTTTGGTTTGGCTGTACTTCAAGCAAACGCTGGTGGTGCTTGGGATAATGCAAAAAAATATGTTGAAGCTGGTAATTTCGGTGGTAAAGGATCTCTCGCTCATGAAGCTGCTATAACAGGTGATATGATTGGTGACCCATACAAGGACACATCTGGACCATCATTGAATATTTTAATAAAATTAATGATTACTTATTCAATAATGACAACGCCAATATTACTTAATTTACATTTTGCAATATTTAACTAAAAAATATTATTATGAGTACTGAAGACAATTTGAGAATTATGCAATTCTCAAGAAAAGAAATGGTTGGTTTTTTCCTCCATTTAAAGGCAATCTACAGACCATCTTTTACTTTTTGGAGACAAAAAAGATTCAAAAATTAAAGGATTAAAAAATCATAAAAAGCTCTCAAAACTGGGGGCTTTTTTTATTTGATTTTTTCTGGAAATAAGGTATAATAAATAATGCGTTTTAGAAATAAATAATAGTATTTTTTTATGGAAAATCACACCTCAAATAACAAGTTTTACTGTCTAGATATGTTTCCTTATCCTTCTGGATCTGGACTCCATGTTGGTCATGTTGAAGGTTATACTGCCTCTGATATTTTTAGTAGATATAAGAGAATGAAAGGCTTCTCAGTTATTCACCCTATGGGTTGGGATTCTTTTGGTTTACCAGCTGAAAACTATGCTATCAAAACTGGAGTTCATCCAGCTCAAACAACAAATAAAGCTATAGAGTCTTTTAAAGGACAAATGAAAAATCTTTCTTTGTCATACGATTGGGATAGAGAAATTCAAACCTCACTACCAGAATATTATAAATGGACTCAATGGTTGTTTTTATTATTATACAAAAATGGTTTAGCCTACAAAAAGAAAGCTCAAGTTAATTGGTGTGAAAAGTGTTCCACTGTTTTAGCCAATGAACAAGCTGAAGGTGGTATTTGTGAACGTTGTGGAGAAAAGGTTATCCAAAAAGATTTAGAACAATGGTTTTTCAAAATTACCGACTTCATTGAAGATCAAGAATATGAAGGACGAAAGATAAAAGGATTACTTAATGGTTTAGATGATGTTAATTGGCCTCAAACTACTAAAACAGCTCAGATTAATTGGATTGGAAAAAGTTCTGGAGCTAAAATTAATTTTGTAGTTAAAAATAATACTGGAGAAGAATATCTTCTAAATGTTTTCACTACTCGTCCTGATACTTTGTACGGTTGTACTTTTATGGTTATAAGTCCTGAACATGAAATGATAAAAAAAATGGGGGAGAGTATTGAAAATTTAAATGAGGTAAAAGAATATGTAGAATTAACAAAAGCTAAAACTGAAATTGAAAGACTAATGAACACCAAAGACAAAACCGGAATTGAATTAAAAGGATTAAAGGCTATAAATCCAATCAACCAAAAAGAGATAAAAATATTTGTAGCTGATTATGTTTTATCAAGTTATGGTTCTGGTGCTATTATGGCTGTTCCAGCTCATGATGAGAGAGATTATGCTTTTGCTAAAAAATATAATTTAGAAATTATTGAAGTAATAAGTGGTGGAGATATAGAGCAAGAAGCCTATACCGGTGATGGTGCTATTATTAATTCTGATATTATCAACGGATTAAAGGTGGAAGAAGCTAAAGAAAAAATAATTTCTTTCTTAAAAGAAAAAAACATTGGTGAAGCCACAATAAATTATCGTCTTCGTGATTGGCTAATATCTCGTCAAAGATATTGGGGAGCACCTATTCCAATCATCTATTGTGATAGCTGTGGTGAAGTCCCTGTTCCAGAAAAAGATTTACCAGTAGTATTACCAGAGGATGTTGATTTTTTGCCTAATGGAGAATCACCTTTAAAATATTCTAAAACTTTTCATGAAGTAACTTGTCCGATTTGTGGTAAAGCAGCTCGTCGAGAAAATGATACCATGGATACTTTTGTTTGTTCTTCTTGGTATTATTTCAGATATTTAGATCCAAAAAATACCGAAGCTTTCGCTAGCAAAGAAAAGATTGATGAATTAATGCCAGTTGATTTATACATTGGTGGAGCTGATCATAGTGTTATGCATTTACTCTATGCTCGCTTTATCGCTAAAGTTTTACACAAATACGCTTATACCAATATTAATGAACCATTTAAAAAGTTACGTCATCAAGGAATGATACTAGCTGAAGATGGTAGCAAGATGAGTAAATCTAAAGGTAATGTAGTTAACCCTGATGATGTTATCTCTGAATATGGTTCAGATACTTTAAGAATGTATGAGATGTTTATGGGTCCACTAGAAGATCCAAAACCATGGAATACTAAAAATATTTTAGGGGTAAAAAGATTTTTAGAAAAGATTGAAAATATTTCTGATAATCTAACAACTGAAGAAATTGAAAACAAAGAAGTATTAATTGAATTGAATAAGACTATAAAGAAAGTTGGGGAAGATATTGAAGATATTAAATTTAATACCGCTATATCTCAACTTATGATTATGGTTAATACTTTTGCTAAGTTAGAGAAGAATAACAAAAAACATTTTTCTAACTTTTTGTTAATTCTAGCTCCTTTTGCTCCAATGCTTAGTGAAAAACTTTGGCAAAAAATAGGGAATAGTGATTCCATTTTCTCTCATGCTTGGCCAGAATTTGATACCTCTGTTATTGCTGAAGAAAAAGTAACTTTAGCAGTTCAAATTAATGGCAAAACTAGGGCTATGATTGAAATTGATAGAGACAGTGCTGAAGAAAAGGTAATTGAATTAGCTAAAGCTAATGATAATTCTTCTAGATATCTAAGTGAAGGTTATAAAAAGGTTATTTACGTGAAAAACAAAATCATTAATTTTATTATTTAAATATGACAGTACTATATCAAAAATATCGCCCCCAAAAGTTTTCTGAAATCTTTGGACAAAATCACATTAAGGCTACTCTACAAAATGAAATCTTGCGTCAACAAATTTCACACGCTTATTTGTTTTGTGGTCCTCGAGCGGTTGGAAAAACTACTTTAGCTCGTGTTTTTGCTAAAGCGATAAACTGTCAAAATAGAAAAGAGGATAATTTTGAACCTTGCAATGAATGTGATACTTGCAAAAGTATTAATAGCTTCAGTAATTTAGATGTTATTGAAATTGATGCCGCTTCTAATACTGGAGTTGATAATGTTAGAGAAAATATTATCTCTTTAAGTCGTGTAAAATCATCAAATAATAATTATAAGGTTTTTATCATTGATGAAGTTCACATGTTATCACTTTCAGCCTTCAACGCTTTACTTAAAACCTTAGAAGAGCCACCAAAAAATGTTATCTTTATTCTTTGTACTACTGAGATATATAAAGTACCACTTACCATTATCTCGCGTTGTCAACGTTTTGACTTTAAGAGAATTAGTGTTAGCGACATGATTAGTAAATTAGAATCTATTACTAAAAGTGAAGGTCTAGAAGTGGAAAGAGAAGTATTAGAATTAGTTGCTCTAAAATCAGATGGTCATTTGCGCGATGCTGAAAGTCTACTTAGTCAAATCATTGCTGTCTCTGGTAAAAAAATTGATATTGCTAGTGCTAATCTAGTTATTCCATACAATAATTTAGAAGAAAATATTAAATTATTAGAATACATCAGCAAAAAGGATGTAGTTTCGGCCATTAAAAGTATTAATGAATTAACTACTAGTGGAATAAGTTTAAAAAACTTTTTAAATGACTTGGTAGAACTGTTACGCAAGATGATACTTAGCAAATTAAATGATTCCTTGTCCACAGCCTTAGGTTTAGATTTGAGTGAAAAATTAGAAATAAGAATCAGCGAACTTAACCGTAACTTTTCTTTAAATGAATTAATAAAAGTGGCTGAAGAATTTTTGAACGCTAGCAAAGAATTATCGTCAGCCTTAATTATGCAAATGCCTTTAGAACTAGCTATTATTAATCTTTGTGAAGGAGCTGAGATAAGAACAAAGAATGAAATTATAAACGAAATAAAGCCAGAAAAAACCTCTGAACTTAAAGAAGAAAAGAAAGAGGTAATTAGAAAAACATCAGCTAATGCCAAAATTTCTATAGCTGATTTAGAGGCTCATTGGAATGAGTTTATTACTAAATTAAAACCACATAACCATTCCTTATTCTCCGTTCTTCAAGCTTGCAAAATTAATGATGTTTTAGATGAGGTAGTATGTTTGTCTTTTAAATATAAATTTCATAAAGATCGTTTAGATAATCCTGAAATGAAAAGAATTGTTGAAGAAGTTTTACGTGATGTTTTTCAAATTGACTTGAAGGTTCAAGCTTCAGTTGATGAAAACTTAGAAATAAATAATAATAATAAAAATAATGCTAACAACGAAGTTATTGATAATTTATTAAAAACTT
>CAYTEZ010000023.1:7681-12191 GCA_964437025.1 uncultured Gammaproteobacteria bacterium | reverse complement strand
TATGTATATGTAGTACTAGTTAAGGGTAAGGCAAGCGACAATAAAACGAAGTGGGTAAAGTGTGCTTTCTATACGAGATTACACGCTTCTAAGTGGATAAGTAGAATTCACGAAAAGGAGACATCTTTAACTGGAATGCCAAGAACTGAATTCAAAATTAAGCAGATTTTCCTCCATTCATTCGGAGACCCAAGATTAAAGAAAAGAAATGACACCATTTAAACTAAAAAAGAAACGTCAGCGGTACCCTCACAAGATAACTTATGTAAACGCTATCAAGTTTCATAGCCAGGATGAGGCCCGTAGGTACAAAGAACTAATTGTTCAGGAAAAGAATGCAGTGATACAAAACCTCATAATGCAGCCTCGGTTTCTTATTCAAGAGTCGTATGTGTACAGAGGAGCTAAGGTGAGAAAAGCAGAGTACATAGCGGACTTCATGTACAACAACCAGAAAGGTGAAGTGGTAGTAGAAGATGTGAAGTCGAAGCACACTGCAAAAGATGAGCTGTATAGGTTGAAAAAGAAACTAATGCTGTTCAGAAATATGGGCGTGATATTCAAAGAAGTGATTTACTGAAGACATTTGCAATACTATCAACGTTATGATAATATTAATACAGTAAACATACGAGAGAACTAAACAACTTACTAATTAAATACATATGCAATCTATTATAACAACTACACAAGATCAGAACTCAGTTTGGACAGATGAGAGTAAGCTAGTAGAAATAAAAAGCCTGTTGGCCCCAAAGCTAACAACTAATGAATTCGCACTATTAGTTAATATGGGAAAAGCAACTGGTTTAAATCCTTTTTTACGCGAGATTTGGGCTGTAAAATATGATGATAAATCACCAGCTCAAGTATTCATCGGCCGTGATGGATACCGCAAGGTGGCGCAGGCTAACCCAGAGTATGACTACCATGTTGTTGAATCAGTCTACGAAAATGATCAGTTTTCTAGAGAGAATGACGAGGTAAGGCATAGCTACTCACTAACGAATAGGGGAGCGCTAGTAGGAGCTTATTGTTCGGTTAAGAGAAAGAATTCAAGTAAGGCATGTTTTGTGTTCGTGAAACTAGCTGAGTACATACAAAAGAGTCCAATCTGGTCACTAAAGCCAGAGACTATGATTAAGAAGGTAGCAGAGGCACAAGGTCTTCGAATGGCATTCCAATCACTCTTTGCTGGAACCTACGATGAAAGTGAGAACTGGAAAGAGAAAAGCATCACAGTCGAACCAAACACTGGTGAGATTGTTGATTACATAGAGAAGCCAACAATTTCACAAAAAGAGTTTATGAGTGCTTGGGATAAGTTTGCTAAAAATCGCTATGGAGCGACCTTGAATGACACGGACTCATTAAACTTCCTTAGAATTGCACTCAATACCCACTTCGGTAAGGAGAAATTGAGTGATTTAACACAAGACGAGGCGGCTAATTTTATCAAGAAATGTAACCCAAATCAATAATTATATGAAAAACGTAAGATACCCCTACCAAAAGCTTTACTATCAAAGAAACATAGACGTAATTAAGGCAAAGCAAAAGATCTATCGAGCGAAGCGTAAGGAAGAGATTAACGAGAAGATCGGCAGGAGAACAATTTTAACTGGTCTCTCCTTAGCGAGCCTTGTTGTATCGCCAATGGTTTTAATGTTGGCACTACCTCAATATAGTTGGAACATTTTCGCGACATTTCTCATCGTTACCTTATTCTTTCTGATATTCGCATTCACTGTTTTAGTCGGTTTCAACAGAGAAATTAAAAACTAACTATGCCTAAAGTTTGTCAGTGTAAGAAGCAATTCATTAGGGATTTATTCATATCAACCATTAAGGATGCCGAAGAATCTGCTGATGACATGTACATTTACCCAATAGATGAAGTAGTTTACTCAACCTCAAAAACAGAAGAAGTTAGTAAAATCCTCGAATCAGACTGTGTGTGTGAGAAGAAAGAGGGATCTCATGATAGACACAGACCTTTTGGTACCCACGTAGGAAATGGATTAGTAGAGCTTAATCAAGGCTATTTCGCTCCAATAAAAGAAAAGCAAGGCAGGCCGATAAAAGACCTAATTACTTGGGCTAAGATGCATAGTGATGAAAAATATATGAGAGTAGGCATGACAGTATTTAGCGATAAAAGCTTTGTCTCAACTATATGGTTAGGAAGAGATCATAACTTCATTGGTGAAGGTGCACCTATTATATTTGAGAGTATGTATTTCCCAAAAGAAAGACTAGAAAATGAATGGCAAGAAAGGTACTGCACAGAAGAGGAAGCAGAAAAGGGCCACAAGTCCATGGTAAAACGTGTTCTTCAGGAGTTTCCAGAACTTAAAATAGTAAGACAATCCCAATGAATAACTTATCTCCAAGGGCAAAGATCGGTGATGTGGTGATTGTGAAATGCAAGTTAACGAATAGTGACATTATCCAGGCAACCATAGTTGACGCTACAGTGACACTGCTTTCAGATAACGTTAGAGGATGGTTGTACTGGTATACCGATAGGGACGAAGAAGTTGATGTCATGTTGGAAGACAAAGACATCCTCAAAAACCTTACCACTAATGTATCGTATGAATAAGAAAGTAAAAAAGGAAGAAAGGGGAAACTATAGGTACATGAGAATACACCGAGTGACAAAGGAGCCGATCGATGAGTCGAAGTGTAGCTGTTGGACAGGGCTCCGACATATATGTAAGTACTGTGAAGATTACCAGTATGAATCTGTAAAATTAGATAACGGTTAACCACTACACCCTATGCAGAACGATATAAAGATAGGTGATATGTTTCTTACCCGTTTCCAAGGCCAGTATATCAACTGCGAGGTTGTCGGAATAAAGAAAGGACTGCTGTTTACTAGATACATTACTGTATATAGCTGGCGTGACGGTTACGGAGATAGGAACTTTGACCACTTAGTTAGGTATAGAAGACAACTAATTACTACTAACCCCAAATCAGATGAATGAAAAGAAAGAGCTAAAAGAAAAGACAGACCTTGCAGTAATAGGAAGTGCAGACATAATTGGTTCTGGTATCTTCACACTTAACGGCGAAGAGATCCCTATGATTAGATACGGAAGGATGCACCAAACTACTAGCGACTTGATAAAGCAAGGTAAACTTCAAGAATGGCAGCGGTGGCCAGGAAAACTGTGCCTTTTGCAGCACCCTGAACTTGACGCTCTACTGATATTGCGATCAAAGATATAAAATCTCTTCCTGCCTGTCTAGGTAGTAAATGAGCTATAAAGTGACGCCGTCAGCTCTACAGGCTAGCTATATGTATGGACTCTACCTAGGCAGACAAGAGAGGATTACTTATCAAAGAGCTGTAACATTATTTACCATTTGTTAATGGAATGTGCCTTACATAAGCCGTGCCAGTATAACAGACCTATAACATTACTTATCAAGGCTTAACATTCTTACTTGCCCCCCATGTTAAAAAATATGAAAAAAGTTAACATGGATACAAGGCGTGTTAAATGAATTGACACCTCACCAAAGAAGAGGAGTAGGATACCAAATCCTTAACTCCTCTTTATGGACCAAACGTTATTTCCAATCGAGTGGTGTAAGCATCTATCACAGACTACCTGTTCTAGCTTTATAACTATGCCGAATGTAGGCATCAAAGTTATTAGAGGATTACTTCCCCCAGAGCCGACTAAAGAATCCCCTCTTCGGTTGGCTCACTGGCTCTTCCTTGGTTAAGGGCTGGTCTGTTGTGGATGTGGCCTGCCCACTTATGTCTGCGCCGGCTGGCTTTGGCGCGTCGAGAAAAAAACCTCTCTTGTTCATCTCGCTCAGTAAAGCGTAGAACTGTTTGTTCTGTTCCTTTAGTTCACTGTTCTGGTCAATGAGTTGCTTGTTCTGTTGCTCAAGGGTCTTAACGGTAGACTCCATAATCTTCAGTACACGGTCCATATACTGGTTTCCTCCCTCAGAAGAAGGAACTTGTTGAGAAGAAGATTCAGACTTGGGAGCCTCAGAACTACCATTGAGGTTCCAGTGGCTAATAACATAGTCCTTATCAATCATGTAAACGAAACGGGGGCTGTCGAGCTCGTACTTCTTGAATGCAACATCCTTTACTTCTGGAGCGGTGCTCTTGAGAAGTTTCTTACAAAGTCTACGGATAGTTGCGATGTTTACGTCAGCGAGTTCTGCTGCTGAGTTGGCATCTATGTAATTGCGATTTGGATCTGGCATGGGATAAGGTTAGAAAAAATTAATTAGTTAGTAAAAGTTTGTACAGGTTAGGGAAATGTCTGTACAAATTGCGCCTCTTTTTTGTACAAAGAGAGGTTAACGCGGTCTCTTGGTAGCCGTAAGTCTTTACGATCGTGTATATGTTCTTTGAATTTTAATACCCCTTTATACGTTTTATTCTTGAGCATGTACTGAACTGTGCTAGCATACCACCGCTTTCCTGTGGCAGTCGGTACACTATTAATATTGAGCTGTTCAGCTATTTCTC
>CAYTEZ010000023.1:5775-7671 GCA_964437025.1 uncultured Gammaproteobacteria bacterium | reverse complement strand
TAGTGTCATGTGTCCGTTCTTCCGCATGCTTAATATAGATGAGACTACTTTAGCTGATTTCTTATCAACAGCTAGCTCCTTATCTTTAGCCAGGTAACCATAGGGTCTTCTTCCACCAGCCCATCCACCAGCACTAGCCTTCTTGTCTCTACCACCACTAAGACGCATAAGGATGAAGCCCTTCTCAAGTTCTGCAACAATTCCTGAGAATTGTCGGAAAGCCTTCCTCATCGGGTCGTCACTATCTAAGTTCTCTTCTTGTGTACTCAGCAGCTTTACATCAAATGACTCGAACTGACGAATAAGATGCTCCTGTAAGTACAGGTCACGCGCGAGTCTATCAAGTTTATATATGAGTACATGGGTGATGCTGCTGTCAAGTTCTATTGCGTCTAGGAGGGTATTGAGTCCTGGCCTATCATGTAATGTACCACTAACACCATTGTCGTCAAATATGTTCACTAGTTCGAAGCCACGTCTTTCGGCGTACTTTTTGATAGCTATATGCTGAATTTCTATTGTTCCCTCTTCTTTCTGGTTTTGAGTACTTACTCTACAGTAGCCTACACACCTAGTTGATTTGGACATGTGATATTGTGATGTCTCAGTGGACAAAGATACATGTCACTCACCAACATTACAAGTGTACAACAACTACACATGGTGTCTACTAAGTGTACAGTTAGGGTACTGTATTTTCTTTTTCACTAAATAGTTTGACAAAGAACTTTCTGACTGCACTTTCTGGTCGCATGAGTGTATGCCAAGCACCTGACGCCATAAGTACAACTTGTACCACCTTTGCCAATACAAGAGGGATAAACTCATGCGATACAAATAAACACAACACTCCATAAGCAAGGCATACAACAAACGAGATAAACATAAAGACTTGAAGTGGACTACGGTGAAAAGGTTTCCCTATCTGAGTTAGCACATTTATTGCTATAGAACAGAAGTAGAGGGTGAATGTTGGGTCAAGTTGTGAAATAAAATCGCTCATAAGTGATTATACGCTTTAGTGGTTAAATCCCTGTAGTTTACTAGTGTTGCTTTCTTTGCGCTCCCAAGACAAGAGAGTATTTCTCCGATGAGAAAACGCATTCCAGGCGCATTGTATTTGGCTACAGCTTGCGCGCTAAGCTCTTTTAAAACACCTATCGCTACGGTAATCATGCCTCTTACTTCAAGAATTGCATCGCCATATTCATCAACTGGGCCAAGTCGGTAAGACTCACTTCGGGGTGGGAGAACTTCTGCGTAAGACATAGATTAAGAACGTTTAGGTAAATGTTCATTGCGGTAAACAATCAAAGCAACTTCAGCTAAGGTGACAGGTCTGTGTGGATTTGAAATATCTTTAATTACCTGCCTCTTGTTAAGTTCTTGAAGCACCTTAGTTAATTCATCAGGAACGGGAGTTTGTTCTGGCATATGGTTAAATGAGTTTAAGTAATTTGCTATTCCTCTAGCAGCTAAAGTCGGGTCTATGGCCATGTCTTCTTTGCTGCTTACGAAACCACACTCAATCAGGAGTGATACTGGTTGAGTCTGTCGAATCATTCCCAGACCAGCAGGCTTACCGTTCGGAAGCTTGAAGCGAGATTCAAGGTCACCCATTAGGCCACCATTGAATAGTGGTACACCTGTTGCTGTGCTATAAGCATTAGACAGCCTGAGAGCCTCGGCCTTTGATGATTCTGAGCCTGAGTAATAACAAGTTAGTACTCCTCTAGGTTCTGGCTTACCAGGCTTTGGTTCAGCTGCAGAGTTCGCGTGGATTGAAACAAGCATGTCTGTTGAGTCACTATTGTCGTTAATCCACTTGATACGTTTCACCAAAGAGTCGTTTGCACTGGATTCACCAGGATAAGAATCAGGAACCTTGATAACATC
>CAYTEZ010000023.1:0-5765 GCA_964437025.1 uncultured Gammaproteobacteria bacterium | reverse complement strand
GTGGTCTTATTTGTTTCACCAGGGTAGGAGTCAGGAACTTTAATAAGGCCCCAGTAAAGTGTGTTTATTTTGGGGTACAGCTTTTCCGCAATAGCACGTACCCAGTCAACCTCACGCTTGTACTTGCTGGCTCCCTGAAACTTCTCTGAGTGACCCGTGTCAATGAGTAGTTTTCTTTTCATAAGTTATGTTTAGGTATCTGATAAGATTAAATAGAAAGAAGAGCACGTTCCTTGAACGGGATCTCGTTTGCGTCAAATGTAGGGCTTCCTATAAGTGTTCCATGATTTCCGAATCCAGAAGTGTCTAACGCATCTGAGTAAAGTAACCATTCTCCCTTTAAACTAACTCTCAGAGCTGCATCGTTCCTATTAAGGAAATACATGTCATACACCTCTGCTGCAGTGATAGTGCGATCCCAATACTTCACATCCTGTATCCATCCACCAAAGATACGGAACGCACCGCCCACTGGTGCTGATCCGGTTCCAATAAACATGCCGCTAGTTGATGCAGTTAGTGCACCTGTCTGGGTAGTAAAGGAATCTTGAACACCGTTAAAGTACCAACGGATGAATGCCCCATCGTAGGTAAGAACCACATGGCACCACTGATTCAAAGGAATGTTATTTTGACCGACTAGAGCTTTTAATCCTGCTGTTGAACTAATAGTCGATGTAAGAAGTTTTCTGCCTGGTCCCTGTGTCTGGAAGTTCCAGTGGTTCTGAGCAGCATTGTTACCATCACCGATCATCGCTACTAGCTGTGAGGCCGATGCTGCTACTACTTTGTCTCGCTTAAACCAGCACGAGGCCGAAAATGTGGTTACTGAGTTACAAATAGCACCAGTATTACCTAGATCAATCCACTGGTCCACCCCATTTAGTCTAATCGAGCCAGTACCCTGATTCCTTTGTAGAATTCGGTCTTGAAGTGGAGTTACACAGCTCCATACTGCCCTAGAAAAGGCTCCGTGGTTTCCTAATCCAGAAACGTCGTTTACTACTGCTCCTCCAGCCTCAGCAGTAGGCATGTCCAGAACTAGAGTAGATCGCATATTAGCATCGTCTGTGCCGTAGTAGTAACGGGCACGGTGGGTGTTGATCGTGTAGTCATTGCGATGGTAAATACGCGGCTGAGCAATCCATCCTTGATTTGGTACGCCGCTGTTGAAGTATTGACCAATTCTGAGTTGGCCACTGTTAGTTCCTAGCGTGCCTGTTGCAGCTAAGGTTCCCATCACATTACCATTAGCCATGAGAGTGATGTTGGCACCGTCATAAACAGCACTGACAAAGTTCCACTGGTTTTGGTTAAGTTTAGTTGAAGTACCAATAATATTTTTACTAACACCACCAATAGTTGAATACCATGCCATTGCCCCATCAGTACCGATCAAGAGAAAGTATGAGTTAGTTACTCCAACCAAAGAGTTATCGAAAAGAACCAGGTTCCAACCAGGAACAGGCTTAGCCCAAATCTCTAATACAACATAGTCAGTTGGGTTAAGTGAGGAAGCATTATTTACTAGTATGCCAGCGTTAGTGGCAACATCGAGTGCTGATACAATATTTCTTTGAACTAATCTGTTAACGTTCGTAAGTGTGTTTCTTGCACTCATGGGCAACACGGTAGTAGACCATGTGATTGAGGTTGCAGTAAGTGTATTGCTTCCTATTTGGTCAGCAATAGCAGTACCAGTGCCCTCCTCCATAAGGAATGAGCTGACTGGTGTATATGGGTGACGAGCATCAAAATAGTCTACCTCGGCATCGGAAAGCGTGAAGTACTGGTTATAAACCTGGATGTCTTTCATATAACCACTAAAGAGCTGGCCAGGTGATCCTGAAAGAGTTCTTTTGCCAATAAAAAGATTAGCTAGAGCATTCGTGTTGATCGTGTATGTTTGTGATGTCAGTAATACCCCATCTACCCAGATATCAACGGTCGTACCACTCGTTGAGTATACTATTCTACGCCACTTATTAAGTCCTATTCTACTGTCGAATAAGCCTTTAGAAATAGTTCGGTTTATAGTGACACCATCAGAAAACATGTAGTAGACACCTCCTTGCTGCCCAATGTTAAAAGCCCTTGTATTAGCACCACCTGTATCAAGTGCGCATACTGTGCCAAGTACGTCACTTGTTAAGTATATCCAAGCAGCTACAGTTACATTAGCTGTGCCAGTATTTATACCGACCGGACTAGCCTTAACTAAAGCAGATGAAGAACCATTAAATGCTATAGAGGTAGTGTATGGTCTTATACATAGTCTAGAAGGCATACATGATGGCTTATGCTTTCTTTTCTATATCTTTTCCCATAGGTATGATACTAATCGGAATACTACCATCGCTTAGCATAGCCTTGTTCTCAGCACTCTCAGACTTGAACTCCTTCAGAGCAGCGTATTGACCAAAAGGTTTTGGCTCTTGAATATCTCGAGTTGTTCCTTCTGAGTTCTTGATAGTTTTAATGTAAGAAAGCTGCTTTTCATAATAAGCTTGTGAGGCTACAGTATCTACATCATCACCATCCTTAACAAAGTAACGCTGGTCATAATCAATAATATCTCCAGGAAGGTAGAAGCTAATGTCATACAGCTTTCCTGTAACCTTCTGACCTGCTTCAACAAAGCTGTGGTCACCGACAAGTACTTTAGTGTATCCGTTCATAGAGTAGTTTATTTAATTAGGATCCATGTACTGTGGTCTGCAGCAGTGCCAGCTGTGTATGTGTTCTCAGTACTAGAGAAACCGAACGCCCAACCAAGTGATCCCCAAGCACCACCTAAACCGAAGAAGTCGTTACCAATCATGATACTTCCTCCGATAGGAATCATGAATGAGAAGTCAGGGACAGCACCACCAGATGGAACGGTAGCAGTAATAAATAGTTGCAGGTAAGCGATAGCAGCAGAACGAGAGCGACAGTATAAGCTTTGAATGTTACCACCACTTGCCTTTACGTTCAGCGTAGCATTGGCACCAAGGTTCTTGAATGGTGTCCACGATCCATCAGGAGCAGAGACAGGAAGCAAAATCATCTGAGCAGCGCTCAATGGGTTGTTCTCGTACTTAGGAGCGAACATATCACGAGTCTTCAAGCGCATTGCACTATCGCCTTGAAGTGGTCCAACTTGACCGTTGGTAGCAACAGGATCAGTTACGTTGTAGACAACGAAAGGAAGGTTGTTTTGTAGTCCTGTAGCACCAGTCTGTACTGCAACTAGCCCAGAACGGTTTCTATCCCAGGTTGCCCCGTTGTATGAGTAACCTAGTGAGCCTGTTCTTGTTGTTGATGCATTTGCTTCTGCGTCTCCAGTGGTACTTGCATCAGGGGTATTAGCATTAGCACTAATCCCTTGAGCAAAGTTAATAGAGATCAGGCTTGTTGATCCTGCTGTTTTAGTGAACTTCATCTTACGCCAAAGTACACCACCTTTTCTCTTCTCAATATTTGTTATGCTAGAGTAGAGTGTAGTGAAGTTTGTACCGTCTATTGAGTACTGTACATCTATAGTGACTGTACTTGGTACTGTTAACTCAAACGAATTGATTAGTACCTGTTGGTCACCAGTTGTGTTAAGCGGTATTGTAACTGCTCCACTACTTAGATCTAACTGCTCAGCGAACATTTGAATGTTCTTCATTTTTGGTAGTTCTTGTACTGTACATATTGTATACAAGTATAGTCACTAACAAAAGGAGGATTAGGCAAAATAGTGGCTGAAGTAGTATGCGACAACTAGAGTTACAAAAGAGGTAAGGGCAGTTTGTAGAGTTCTAGATACAAACTTTCCCAGCTTAGTGCCGTTACCCAGAATCTTATTAGACCTTTCGACGTGAGTTTTTATTGGTCCAAGCTCATCTTGTATCAACGCGCGAGTTGTTGTTGCAATTGTCTGCACTGCTAGTAGCTCTTGCTTAGTAGCATAATCTCTAGCAACCGAAGCGACGTAAGTACTGTGGTTATTTACTAAGCTAGTTACATTCGTTTCAATGTTCTGAACCATTGAGAAAAGCGTTCCAAAATTCCATTGTACCTCGCCATACTGGTCCTTAGGTATTTTTGCCTTCATCTACTGAATAGTTAAGGTATCTCCATAGCTATCATTCACCAACTCTGGAGTAACATTAGAGAACTTAATTGATGGCTTTGATTCATCTCTAGCAGCGTAGTACATTTTCTTCATCTCTTGAGAAACTAGGAATGGTGGCTTCTGCTGTTTAATCTTTAACATCTTCTTCTCAACTTTCTCTCTTTCACTCTCAGTTTCAACACCTACTAACGCCTGCTCAAGAGCGGCATACTTTTCTACCTGTTCGTTGTTCCATTCTCGTTTCAACTGATCTAGCTTAGTTCGCTGTTCACAAATATTTTCTATTTCTGCTTCTGCTTCTTCTATAGTTTTACCCTCAAGGAGGTTGTAGAGTTTATGTATAGCTGTATTGTACTCATAAACTCCTTCGATACGACTCTTCATATAATCTCTATCTCCATGAATCATGTTGTCCGTAAAGGCCCCTCTACTTAGGCAGCTTGATAGGTTCTTGCCGTCTTCAGTAACGGTGTTGTGTGTGATAGTTATTACCCTTTTCTGAATCCAATCTTCAGACTTCAGCACTTCGTCAAACGTACACTCGGTGTCTGTAAATTCATCATTTAGGGTGAATAATCTTTCGGTCTCGTTTATTGTAATAGAGTACATAATTGTTTTTTTAGTTACCAACTGTTTGGTAGGTTCCGTACCAGTTATAAATACCAGATCCACTGTTTTGTATTTGGAATCCAAAACCAAACCTACTAATATTCAATGCTGTCGGACCTGATGTGACACCAGAGGTTGCGATAGAACTGAAAGTAATTGATGACGGTGTGTTGACCATTATCTTTTTGAAGTTAACTCCAGTACCAGCTCTAACTGGACCGGCTACACTTTCAGCGCTACAGTAACCCTTCTCCTGAATGCCAGTAGGAAGAAACTGCATCTCTTGAGGGACCAAGTGCAAAACGCTAGTAAGAACGAACATTCCTACCTGTCGGTAGAACGTGTCATAACTTGCTGGAGTATTTGCTGTGTACCCGCCAGTCGTTGACGATGGATAAACTCGATCACCGATAGTTCCTCCAATGGTAGCAAAGATCAGTGAGCCAGGTAAAAATACTATCTGAAATGTACCAGCACCTGCTGTGTGAGTTGCTGCTGCTATAGCCGGGTATTCGCAAATACCTGACTCGGCAACGTCTGCATCTGCTCGGTAAAAACGACCGTCTGACTTTTTAAAGTAAAGAAGGTCACCAACTGTCCAGTTCTCACCGGCTACAACTCCATTTGTGACTGCATTGTCATTCTTTTCTAATGTACTAAAACAAAACACAGAAGAAGTGAGGGCAAAGCCATACCCAATTGCATAACCTGGCTTATATCCAGGATCGGCTATAAGTGTTCCCGCTGTAGTTGATGTATAATATTCTGATCCAGGAGTTAACCCTGAGTAACCATATATTATTGAACCTGGTGGGTATGCCAGTACTGTTTGATCTGCTGCTGTTGCAGCTTGTGCTGCAATCATTGGAGAGTACCAACCGCCAGCTCGCCTTGAAGTGTTACTGACTGCTTTGTACGCCTTTCCATCAGTAAAATTCACATATAAAGCGTCTCTTACAGAAAAAGCTTCACCAGAAGTAACTGGAACACCAATGTTCTTAGGGGTCACATTGTTAAACATCAGTCCCTCAAACATGAACGATGTAGCGCT
>CAYTEZ010000022.1:0-12243 GCA_964437025.1 uncultured Gammaproteobacteria bacterium | reverse complement strand
TAGAGATGGAATATAAAATAGTTCTTCTGGTGGAGGTTCTGAATCTTTTGATTGTGGTGATACCTTTACTGATCCACGTGACTCTCAGCAATATCCAACCGTTCAAATTGGAACTCAATGTTGGATGGCTAAGAATTTAGCTTATCTTCCTTCAGTCCAAGATAATGCCACTTTTGTTTCTTTTGGAAATTCCTCCCAACCAGCTTACGGTGTTTATGGTTATAATGGCTCAGATGTAAATACAGCTAAAGGATTAGATAATTATACTACTTATGGAGTATTATATAATTGGTATGCTGCTATGGATGAATCAGCTACTGAAAACGCTCAAGGGGCTTGTCCGACTGGATGGCACGTTCCTTCTTTAGACCAATATAATACACTTTATGATTATGTAAATAGTCAGGATCAATATAAATGTGATTTAACAGATGGCTATATAGGAAAAGCTATAGCATCTAATTCTGGTTGGGGATCTGATTCAACTGTTTGTGCCCCTGCTAATAATCAACAAACAAACAATTCTACTGGATTTAACGCCTTGCCAGCTGGCGCTCGTGGTGATAATGGTTCTTTTTCTCAAATGGGATATCAATTAATCTTTTGGTCTTCTTCACTCCTTGATTCTGGCAATGCTTATCTCTATTCCTTGTGGTATAGCAATCCTAATTTTTATAGTAGTTATAATCCTTTTTTAATTGGTAGTTCCGTTCGTTGTCTAAAAGATTAATAAAAAGTTATCCACAGCCCCAACTTTGTTTTTTTGCTTGCCAACCCCATAACCTTTAAAAAGAGCTTAATTTTAGCTCTTTTTTTGAGATTTGTTCTTAGTTCATTTTTTTGCTATAATTCTAAATAACAAGATGTAGTGGTTAGTTTACATAATAATATACTATATATTGTGTTTATACTTATTTCTCTAAGGGGTGATTATAAACGCATTTTTTAAAAAAATGAAATGCCCAGTATGTAATTTTGAAGATACTAAGGTAGTTGATTCTAGAATTTCCGGTGATGGTCTTTTAATTCGTCGTCGTCGGGAATGCTTAAAATGCGGTTTTAGATTTTCTACTCACGAGGAGATGGAAATTTTGGATTTAATGATCATCAAAAGAGACGGACGTCGTGAAGTCTATAACCGAGATAAGCTATCCGTTGGTTTAAAGAAAGCTTTAGAGAAAAGAAATGTTAGTGATGATGATTTCAAGAAATTAATTTATTGTATTGAACGCGATTTGCAAGTTTTAAACCGAGATGAAATTGAATCAAGCGAGATTGGTGAAGTCGCTATGAAAAATTTAAAGAAAGTTGATAAGATTGCTTATATTCGTTACGCCTCAGTTTGTCAGTCTTTTGAAGACTTGGAGGAATTTAGTGAGGAATTGGAAAAGTTATTAAAAAACAAAAAAAATAAAAATAATTAATATCTGTATCTTTTGTAACAAGAGAACAGTTGCCAAAATTATGTCCAACCACATTACTAAAATCTTAAAACGTTCCGGCGACATTGTCGATTTTGATCAAAGCAAAATAACGAATGCCATTTGGAAGGCCATGCAAGCAGTTGAAGAAGGTAGCGAAGAGTTAGCCGAAAGTTTAAGTTCAAAAGTAATGGATAAAATTGGACAGAAGTTTCATTTTAAAACTATTCCAGCAGTGGAAGAAATTCAAGACACAGTAGAAGAAGTTTTAATTGAGAATAAATTAATTAAGACAGCTAAAGATTATATCCTTTATCGCGATCAACATCGTCAGATTAGAGAAATAAACAACAACAACGAAGAAAAGTTAATGGAAGATTATTTAGGTAAAGCTGATTGGAGATTAAAGGAAAATAGTAATATGAGTTTTTCTGTTCAAGGTTTGAATAACTATATTGCTTCTTCTATTTCAGCTAAATATTGGTTGAATAAATTATACCCAGAAAGTATTAGAAATGCCCATGCTAACGGTGATTTTCATATTCATGATTTAGGATTACTTGCTCCATATTGTTGTGGTTGGGATTTAAAGGATTTGTTATTAAAAGGTTTTGGTGGAGTTGATACTAAAATACAAAGTAAACCACCAAAACATTTCCGCACTGCTTTAGGCCAAATTGTGAACTTCTTTTATACTATGCAAGGTGAAGCTGCTGGAGCTCAAGCTTTCTCAAATTTTGATACCTATCTAGCTCCTTTTATTCGTTTTGATAATCTATCATATCGTGATATTAAACAAGCTTTGCAAGAATTTGTTTTTAACGTTAATGTTCCAACTAGAGTTGGTTTTCAAACTCCTTTTACCAATGTTACCTTAGATGTTACTCCATCTAAGGCTATGAGTGAAGAGAGTGTTATTATTGGTGGAAAAATCATGGATGATAAGTATGGTGATTTTCAATTTGAAATGGATTTATTCAACCGAGCTTTTGCTGAAGTGATGATTGAAGGAGATGCTTCTGGTCGTGTGTTTGCTTTCCCAATCCCAACTTACAATATTGATAAAGAATTTGATTGGAATAGAGAGAGCTTGAAACCAATGTGGGAAATGACATCTAAATATGGTGTTCCATATTTTTCTAACTTCGTTAACTCTGACATGAACAGAGACGATGCTAGAAGTATGTGTTGTCGCTTGCGTTTAGATAATCGTGAACTTCGAAAGAGAGGTGGTGGACTATTTGGTTCTAATCCTTTAACTGGAAGTTTAGGTGTGGTTACTATTAATTTAGTTCGCTTAGGTTATCTTTCTAAAGATGAAGAAGACTTTAAACAAAGATTATTTGATTTGATGTTGTTAGCTAAACAAAGCTTAGAAATTAAAAGAAAGGTTATTGAAGACTTTACTGAAAAAGGACTTTATCCATATTCTAAATTTTATTTAGACGGTATCTTCCAACAATTTGGTTCTTATTGGAAAAATCATTTTAATACCATTGGTTTAAATGGCATGAATGAAGCTATTGTTAACTTATTGGGTAAAGATATTACCAGTGAAGAAGGACATAAATTTGCTATTAGCATTATGGATTTCATGCGAGATAAAATTGCTGAATTCCAAGCTGAAACCGGTGATTTATACAATTTAGAAGCTACCCCAGCTGAAGGTTGCACTTATCGTTTTGCTAAAAAAGATCAAGAATTATATCCAGAAATTATTTGCGCTAATAATGAAGCGGTAAAAAATGACGGAGCTGACCCATATTATACTAACTCCACTCATTTGCCAGTTAACTTCACTGATGATCTATTCACTGCTCTAGATTTACAAGATGAATTACAAACTAAATATACAGGAGGAACAGTGTTACATGGTTTCTTAGGTGAAAGAATTTCTGATCCAGAGGTAACTAAAAAGTTAGTTAAAACTATAGTTGATAATTATCGTTTACCATATTTCACTATCACTCCAACTTTCTCAGTTTGTCCAATACACGGATACTTAGCTGGAGAGCATAAATATTGTCCAAAGTGTGACGAAGAGAGAGAACAAGAAGTATACGCTCAGAATAAAGTTTCTGGCGACTGTGCTTGCTAAATATATATTTAATATTTATAATATAATTAATAATTAACATTAAAAGTATGAGCCCAATTCAAACATCACAAAGAACTGAATGCATTGTTTATAGCCGAGTTGTTGGCTGGATTACTCCAACCAAATGCTATAACAAGGGAAAAATTGCCGAATATCGTGATCGCAAAACCTACAAGGTAGACGGTTCAAAGTTGAATTCTTAATTTTAATTAAATGTTAATAGGAGGTTTGGAAAAACTTAGTCTGATTGATTTTCCTGGAGAAGTTGCCACTGTCGTGTTTACCAAATCGTGTAATTTCCGTTGCCACTTTTGTTATAACCCTATGCTTGTCCTGGCTGAAGGTGAGGGCGAGAGTAAATATAAAGAAGAAGATTATCATCTAATCGCAGAGGATGATCTTCTTCTTTTTTTACGTGATAGAATTGGTAAAATATCAGGTGTGGTAATTTCTGGTGGTGAACCAACTTTACAAAAAGATTTAAAAGAATTTATTAAAAAAATTAAGGAATTAGGTTTTAAGGTAAAGTTAGATAGCAATGGTACTAGACCAGAAGTTTTACGTGATTTATTATCTGAGAATTTACTAGACTATATTGCTATGGATTTAAAAGGACCCTTAAATGATTACGAAAAAGTTGTCGGGGTAAAGATTGATACTTCCAAGATTGCTGAAAGCATTGAGATACTTAAAACCTCTGGTGTTCCTTACGAATTTAGGAGTACCTTAGTTCCTGGTCTACATGACACTAGCGCCATTTCTCAAATGGCTAAAGATATTTCTGGGGCTGATAAGTGGTTTTTACAAAAATTTAAGTCCGATACCGATTTAGTTGATATGGAGTTTAGAGAGCAACGTTCCTTTACCGATTTAGAGATGCAAGAGCTGTGTGAAATAGCTAAAAAAGAAGTTCCTAATTGCAAAATAAGAGATTGATTTATCAATCTCTTTTTGGTATAATCTCTGTATAGATAAAATTAATTTAATTTCCATGGAAAACAATGGAACTATTTTAAATAATCAACCTGAAAAAACGGTCGATAATGAGGAATTAAAGCAAATGCTTGAAACTAATATCGCTTTAAGTCAAGAGATTTTAGGTTTGGCCATTTATATAAAAAAATATATAGTTTGGCAAAAGATTTTTTCTTACCTTAAACTTTTAGTTATTATTGTGCCGTTAGCTTTAGCTTTTATTTATTTACCACCATTTGTTAGAGATTCATATCAGACTTTATTACAAAGCTTGAATGAACTTCAAGGATTAAGTCAATAATTTATATGGACAACAACGAAGTTATTTTTTTTGCTCAGACCAATTTCCGCAATCAAATGCGTCGTTTTGGTATAAAAACAGATGATCGTCGTCGTCATATGTATTTGATTGGAAAAACTGGTATGGGTAAATCCACAGTTTTAGAAAATATGATAGTGGACGATATTAGGGCTGGTCGTGGTGTAGCCGTGGTTGATCCTCATGGTGATTTAGCAGAAAAGATTATAGAATATATTCCTAGTAATAGAATAAATGATGTAGTTTATTTTAATCCATCAGATATTGAATATCCAATTGCTTTTAACTTAGTAGAACAAGTAGATCCTCATCTAAGACATTTAGTAGCTTCTGGTTTAATCGGAGTATTTCAAAAATTATGGGCTGATTCTTGGGGACCTCGTTTGGAATATATTTTACGTAACTCTATTTTAGCTATTTTGGATTTCCCAGGATCTACTCTTTTAGGTGTAGTTAGAATGTTATCTGATAAGGAATATCGAAAAAGAGTGGTATCTAATATTAAAGATCCAGTAGTAAAAGCTTTCTGGGAGAAAGAGTTTGCTGGTTATGCTGATAAATTTGCCTCTGAAGCTGTATCACCGATTCAGAATAAGGTTGGTCAATTTTTGTCTAGCTCATTTATGAGAAATATTGTTGGTCAGGTAAAATCATCTATTGATATGCGCGCCATTATGGATGAAGGAAAAATTTTGATTATGAATTTGAGTAAGGGAAGAATTGGTGAAGATAATTCAGCTTTGCTTGGAGCTATGATGATTACTAAGATTCAATTAGCAGCTATGAGTCGAGTTGATATTGATGAAAAAGATCGTCGTGATTTTTATTTATACATCGATGAATTCCAAAACTTCTCAACTGAAAGTTTTGCCAATATTTTATCCGAAGCTCGAAAATATCGTTTGAATTTAATTATGGCTCATCAATACATTGAGCAATTAAATGAAAGAGTAAAGCCAGCGGTGTTTGGAAACGTGGGTACTATTATTGTTTTCCGAGTTGGAGCAGCTGATGCTGAAGAATTGGTTAAAGAATTTACTCCAGTGTTTACTGAAGAGGATATTGTTAATTTACCTAAATATGAAATGTATTTGAAATTAATGATTGATGGTATTGCTTCTGATCCTTTTTCAGCTAGAGGTTTACCTCCACTTAGATTTGATGAAAAAACAAATAATACTGAAAAAGTTATTGCTTATTCTCGCGAGCGTTATGCTAGCAAGAGAGAAATAGTTGAAGAAAAGATTATGCGTTGGCATAGTGAAGATTATCATGAAGAAAAAAAGGATAAAGCACCTGAGACAAATAAGGTGGAAGAAACAAAAACCGGTTATCAAGGTAAATGTTCTTCTTGCGGCGTTTCGGTAACCACCCCTTTTCAACCAGATGGTGTTCGTCCAATATATTGTAAAGATTGTTTAGCTAAATCTAAAAGAGAAGCAGCTGTAGTTAAAGAAAGAAAAGCGACAGCGCCTATTAAACCGAAATTTCAAGCCAGAGAAAATAAGCCAAAAGTAAATACTGCTCCAAAATTTAAAAGTTTTCCAATTAAAGAAAGAAAAATAGAGGAGGATAATTCTTACTTTATTCCTCGTTCTAAGGCTGAGTTGGAAATCGAAGAAAAGTTTATGAGTTTGGAGGACTTGAGCAAGGCTCAACCTCAAAGTTTTTATAATACCAAAAAGAAAGATAATAATGATGATGAAAAGCCGGTAGTTTTGCCTAAGAAGGAAGAAAAAATTGATGAAGGGCAAGAAATAAATTTAGAAAATTAATCTATGAATTATTTAAAAGTAGCTCGAGCCACAGAGTTAAGTGGTAAGGAGAAGTTGGTTTATCGTTTACTGGAAATATTGCCAGGTTTTTTATCTATTGGAACTCTCCTAGTTTTAATTATTTTTTCTTATTTTCAACCAGTTTGGGTAGCTTATTTTTTAATTGGTTTTAATGTTTATTATTTTCTTCTAGTTATATTTTTAGCTATTTATTTAATCAATGCTTATGACGGATTAATTAGTAACAAAAAAATTAATTGGAGAAAAAAATGTGAAGAATTACCAAATAATTTAGTTGAATTGCCAGAAGATTCCTTAGCCAAAAAAGGTTGGCTGTGGTCTGATGTTGTTCATATGGTTATTCTTCCAACATATAATGAGAGCCTGGATGTGTTACGGGATTGTTTTAATGGGTTAATAAATAATGGTTATCCTAGTGATAAAATGATTGTAGTTTTAGCAATGGAAGGTCGAGCTGGTGATAGTGCTAAAGAAAAAGGAGCTATTATTGAAAAAGAATATGCTCATTTATTTAGAAAGTTTTTTATAACCTTCCATCCTGATAATGTAGAAGGAGAATTAAAAGGCAAAGGGGCTAATCAAGCTTATGCTGGAAAGTTAGCTAAGACCGAAGTTATTGATAAAGAAAATATTCCTTATGATAAAATAATGGTTAGTATTTTTGATATTGATACAGTTGCTTCTTTTGATTATTTTTTCTGTTTAACTTATCGTTTCTTAACAGTTTCTAATGCTCACCGTGCTAGTTATCAACCAATTCCTGTTTATCATAATAATGTTTGGCAAGCACCATTCTTTGCTCGAGTGTCTTCTGCCTCTAATACTTTCTGGCAAATGATGCAACAAATTAGACCAGAAAAGTTAGCTACTTATTCTTCTCATTCTATGCCCTTTAAGGCTTTAGTTGATATTGGTTTCTGGGCACCAAATATGGTGAGTGAAGATTCTCGTATTTTCTGGCATTGTTTCTTATATTATAATGCTGATTATCGAGTTGAACCATTACATTTTCCTGTATCAATGGATGCCACTTGTGATGAAACATTTTTAAAAACAGCTAAGAGTTTATACAAACAACAAAGACGTTGGGCTTGGGGAAGTGAAAACGTACCTTACCTAATTTTTAATTCTTGGAAAAAAAGAAAAGATTTACCACTAGGAAAAACCTTACGTCATATTTGGATTCAGATTTATGGTTTTCATTCTTGGGCTACTACTGCTTTGATTATTGGTTGTGTTGGTTGGTTACCAATGCTTTTGGGTGGTGATCGTTTTAACAGTACTGTGATGGCCTTTAATTTGCCAGCGATTACTCAAGGACTGATGTCTATTTCCATGATTGGTCTTTTAATATCTTCTATTATTTCTTCTTTACTTTTACCAAGACGTCCTAAAAACTATGGCTTTTTAAGAAATATTAAATTGTTTTTAGAATGGATTTTTGTTCCAGTCTCTATTATTATCTTCGGAGCCATCCCTTGTTTGGATGCTCAAATTAGATTAATGTTTGGAAAATATATGGGTTTTTGGGTAACCCCTAAAGCCCGTAATTAGTTTAAATATAAATATGACACCTAAGTATAATCTCAGTCCAACTGAAAAATTGAATTATGTCCAAAAAGGAAAATCGAAGGGCCAAAGTGCTCAAATTTGGCAACAGTTTACGATTTCTTTTTTGATTTTAGGAATACTAGCTTTAATTGTTATCCCTTATTATAATAATAATAAAAAAAGAAAAGATTTAGAAAAAGAAATTGCTAGTATTAAAAAAGATATTTCTCGCTATGAAAATTCTAATCAAGATTTAGAAGAGCTTTTAAATTATTTAGTTTCTGATCAAGCCGTGGAAGAAAAAGCTCGTTTGAATTTTGGTTTGCAGAAACAGGGTGAAAAAGTTATTGTAATTCAAAGACAAGGTAATTCTTCTAGTTTAGCTAGTAGTACTGAGGAATTAGTAGAAGAGAATAGTAATCCTCAGAAATGGTTGAATTATTTTTTTAATTAATAATTATTTTAAATAAGATGAGAAAAAAGAAGATAATATTATTATCAATAATATCGTTTTTATTTTTGACTTCAGTCGCTTTTGCTAAAGACGGTGAAGGAAATTTAAGAAACAATCGAGTGTTTTTAGATAAGGAAACTATCGCTAAAGGTTATACCGTAAAGACTAGCGATGATTATTTAAAACTTTCTTTAGTCCCAGGAATACTTTCAGAAGATACTGAAGTGGAAATTGAAGAAATTCCTGAAGGTACTATGCCACTTCCTTGGGGATTAAAAAAGGAAAGTGATATTTTACAATTTGAATTTAAGAATAAGGCAGCTTATAACGATAAGAATCCTTTTTATATTCAATTTTCCTATGATGAAAATAGTAGTGATTACAAGCAGGTCTTTTTTTATGACAAAGGAATGCAAGCTTGGAGACCACTACCAACTCAAGATTTTCCAGAAGAAAAATTTGTTCGTTCTTTAATCTATTTACCCTATGCTCGAGTAGCTGTTTTTTCTAATCCTCAGGCTTTATCCACTGGTTCGGCTAGTTGGTATAAATACAAGAATGGTAATTTTGCAGCTTCGCCTGATTTTCCTAAAGGTTCTAAGGTTAGAGTTCGTAATTTAGAGAATAATAAATTTGTGGATGTTGAAATAAATGATTATGGACCAGATAGATCACTACACCCTGATAGAGTGATTGATTTGGACATGGTGGCTTTCAAAAAGATTGCTAATACTAGAGATGGAATCATTAATGTAGTAGTTGAACCATTAAGTATTGTATCTGATTCCTATGGAAGAAAATTAGGCATAGCTTTGGGCCGAGGTAGTGTACCTGAGATAAAAGCTAAATCAGCTATTTTAGTGAGAGAAAAAGATGCCCAAGTTTTTTTAGAAAAAAATCCTGATGTAGCTTTACCCATTGCTAGCTTAACTAAAATATTTTCTGTTTTTAATTTCTTAAAATATAATGACAATGAAAGTAGGTTGGGCGAAATAGTTGAGTATGAAAATCAAGATGAAGAATATAATTTTAAATATGTCCCTAAATGGGAGGTGGCTCTAATTAATTTAAAAGATGGTGACCTGTTATCCATTAAAGACCTAGTTTATTCTGCGTTGGTGCGCTCTGCTAATAATGCAGTAGAGAGTTTAGTACGTCTTAGTGGCTTGGAGCGTTCTAAATTCCTTCAAAGAGTAAATGATTGGGCAAGAGAGAATGGAGCAACTACTTTTAACATTTCTGAGCCAACTGGACTCGATAAAAATAATGTGGCTTCAGCTCGTGATTTAGCTAAATTATCTGGTATAGTTTTTTCTGATACTGTTGTTAGTGCTTCTAGTGTTACTCCTAGTTATAAATTTTATACTCGAAATGACAATTCTTTAAAATTGAGGTATAATAGTAGTGATTTAGTTTTAAATAATAATTACAAAAATTTTAAAATCATTGGATCAAAGACTGGTTATCTAGATGAAGCTGGATATTGTTTAATAACTCAAGCAGAGATTAAAGGAGAAAAGTTTTTGGTAGTAATTTTGGATTCTCCTACCAGAGCTGAAAGTTTTAAAGAGACAATTGACCTTTTTGATTATGCTGCTTCTTTGGTAAAAAATAATAAATAAATATAAAGCTATGATAAAACTTGTTGGAGTTAATAAAGCCTATAAAAATGGTATTAAAGTTTTAGATAATATTAATCTAAAAATTAATGCCGGAGAATTTGTTTCTATTGTTGGGCAATCAGGGGCTGGAAAAACTACCTTGGTTAAGATTTTAACTGGGGAAGAATTAGCTAGCACCGGACAAGTTTTTATCGGTGATTGGGATATCTCAAAAATTGGCCGAGCTGAAGTTCCATATCTTCGTCGTCAAATTGGAGTTATTTTTCAAGATTTCAAATTACTTCCTAAAAAAACTTTAGCTGAAAACGTAGCTTTTGCTTTAGAGGTTTGTGGTGAGAGTCAAGCAAAAATTGATAAAATAGTTCCAGGGGTAATGAAAATTGTTGGTCTACAGGATAAGATGAATTATTATCCCGGAGAAGTTTCTGGTGGCGAACAACAAAGAGCAGCTATTGCTCGTTCTTTAGTGCACCAACCTAAGATTTTGTTAGCTGATGAACCTTCAGGAAATTTAGATGCCCTAAACACTCGTGATATTATTGATCTACTTTTGAAAATAAATAGTTTTGGCACCACTGTTATTCTAGTTACTCATAATAGAGAAGTGGTTAACAGTTTGAATCGTCGAGTAATAACTATTGATTCGGGAAAAATAGTTTCTGATCAAGCTAATGGTAAATATATAATTTAATATTAATATATGTTGTTATCAATCTTTCGCGTATTAAAATTTAGTTTGCAAGATATTTCTCGCAATATTTGGTTGTCTATTGTTACCATAACCATTTTATTCCTTACCATGTTTTCTATCAGCACCTTAGTTCTAACCAGAGCTATTTCAGCTAGTGCCGTTGAAGCTATTAAGGAAAAGGTTGATTTAAGTTTGTATTTAAAGAATGATGCTTCTGAGACAGCTATTTTAGATTTGCAATACAAAATTTCTTCTATGGAGAGAGTGAAGGATGTAAAATATATTTCCAAGCAAGAAGCTTTAGATTTTTTTAGAGAGAAGAATAAGAATAATCCAGAAATTTTGCAAGCTTTGTTAGAACTAGGGAAGAATCCATTATCACCTAGTCTAGTTATTGTTCCAGCTAATGCTAATATGGTGGGTGATTTAATTGAAGAATTAAAAGCTATTGATAATGACATTATTGAATCACGTGATTTTGCTGATAACAAATTAATATTAGAGAAGATTGATAATATTACAAAAAAAGTAAATGATGTAGCCCTGTTTGTTATCATCATCTTTATTGTCACCAGTCTTTTAGTCATATACAACTCTATCAAAGTAGCGGTATATACACATAAGAGAGAGGTGGAGATTATGCGTTTAGTGGGAGCCTCAAATTTGTTCATATACGCTCCTTTCCTAATGTCTTCCTTTATTTATACTCTAGTAGCCTTAGTGGCTATGATAGCCGTTACCTTCCCCCTTCTAGGGCTTTTGCAACCTTATCTAGAGATCTTCTTTGTTGATTACAGTATTGATATAGTAAAGTACTTTGTCTCTAATTTCTGGTTAATATTTGGTGTCCAATTTATAGTTATTTCAGTAATTAACATTTTAGCTAGTTATTTAGCGGTTAGAAAATACGCTAAAGTTTAGAGCTTGACGTAAAAACAAATATAATTTAATATATCTTTGTATTCGGGGATCGTCTAATGGTAGGACTCCAGGTTTTGGTCCTGGCTATCGGGGTTCGAATCCCTGTCCCCGAGCAATGTCAAACGAACAGGTTGTAAAAAGCCCGTTCGCTCTTTGTTTATAGGGGTAAAAGTGGGTTCGAATTTAATTTTTAATTCTTCTATTTGTTTATTACCAGATTCGATTAATTCCAAATGTTTAGGCAGTAAATTAACCCCTTTTTTTATTTTATTATATAGTTTATAATATAATCACAACGAAATATCGTTTTATAAAGAGTGCAGCGAGGGAACTAGCCTTGTGACCTGCCAGCAACCCCGGAGTAATCCATCCGGAAGGTGCTAATTCTAGCCCGA
>CAYTEZ010000021.1:0-12868 GCA_964437025.1 uncultured Gammaproteobacteria bacterium | reverse complement strand
TGGCTATAGTACTAGTTACAGAAGTAGGATAAGAACCATTATCATTAAAATACAACTCTAATGCTGTTTGCATTTGTTTAACATCAGCAAGTCTTTTAGCATCACGAGCACTAGCACGAGAGTTTTGTAGGGCTACTACGGCTAGAGTTGCTAGTATTCCAATAATAGCTATTACTACTAGTAGTTCTATTAATGTGAATCCTTTATTGTTATTAGTATTTTTTTCTCTATTAGAAAAAAATACTTTAGGAAAAGTATTTTCTTTATTTCTTTTATTACTTAGTTGTTTCAACACAAAAAAATTCATTTAGATTAATTATTTAGCTTATTTATAGTTATATGGTAACATATTTCGAGATTAAAAACAAATTTTATTATTTCAAATTATCATCCATCTTAACGCTCAACAGTTTACTAACTCCGTCGCTCTCCATTGTTACTCCATATAAGACATTAGCTTTCCTCATAGTAGATCGGTTATGAGAAATAGCAATAAACTGAGTTTTGTTAGATAAATCATCTAAAATAGAGGCTAAGCGACTAGAATTAGCTTCGTCTAAGGCAGCGTCAACTTCATCTAATACTACAAAAGGTGAAGGGTTAGCACTAATAATGGCGCAGATTAAGGCAATAGCAGTTAAGGCTCTTTCCCCACCAGACAACATACTAACGGAAGAAATCTTTTTACCGGGAGGAGTAGCAATAATATCAACCCCCGAAAGACCAATAGCATTATACTTTTTCAAATATTTAATTAACTTCATGTTTTTTTCTGATTGAACATTTTTATCTACTTCCAAATTTTCGTTTTCAGACTTTTTCTCACCTTCTTCCTCTAAAGAAGGATTATCTTTTAGAGGAAATATTTTAGCGTTTCCACCATTGAACAAAATTTTAAAATATTCATTAAACTTTTCTGAGATAACTTTAAATTCAGCTTCAAAACGATCTTTAATAACTCCATCAAGTTCAATAATAACCTTCTCTAAAGATTTAATAGTCTTATTCAAATCTTCAGTTTGTTCATACAGGAAGGTAAATCTTTTTTTAGTTTCCTCATATTCTTTTTCTGTTTCAGGATCAATACCACCAATTAATTCTAACTGACTTTTAAGATAAGAAATCTCTTCTTTTAAACGATCAATATTAATATTGTTTTCAACTTGGTGTTTTTTAATTTTTTCTAATTCTAACTTATCAAGAGCAATATTATTTTCCACATCTTCCAATCTGGTCTCTTCTCGAGCTAATGATATTTTATCATTGTTTAAATCCAAGTTAATTGCTGCTATCTGCTTTTCTTCTTCATTAATAGTTCTCTGCAACTCTAATAATGATCTTTTTTTATTCTCCTGCTCCTTATTAAAATTATCAATTTTACCTTGTAAAATGGCAATTTCTTTAGCTTTTTCAGTCTGTGAACTTTCTACTGCCAGGCGCTCTTTTTCTAATAATTCTGGATTTAACTCTGAGCTTAAAACATTAGAAAAAGGCTGTTCTTTTATTTCCACTGACAAATCATCCAAACGAGATTGAGCTTTGATAGAATTAGATTTTAAACTGTTAATCTGAGAATTTAAATTATTTAATTTAAATTGATCACTTTGTAAATTTCTTTGTTTAGTTGAAATGTCTTGTCTAAAATCTTCAATTTGAGCTTTAACAATACTCAATTCGCTTTTTAGTTCATTTATTTTTTTACCCATAACATCTAATTCTTTTTCCAACTCTTTCTTTCTATTTTGGCTCTCACTTAAATCTTCAGTATTTTGATTTAAACTTATTTTTTCCTCAATTTCCATCAATTCTCTTTCCCCTTTTTTAATATTGTTTTCTATTTCGTTACAATTATTTCTTTTTAAACCAATCTCCAAACTTAAATCTGAAATTTTAGAACCTAAATCATTTTTTTCTTGTTTTAATTCCAAAATTTTGTTATTAACATTTTCCAATTGATAACGATAATTTTCACCTGAAGAAAATTGTAATAATTTCTTAACTTCATTACCAATTTCCAATATTACTTTTTTTAATAAATCAACAGCCGACAGGTTGTCATTAGCTTCTATTTTTTTAATTAAGGTTTTTAAACCATCATTAATTTTATAAACATTACTAGGGGTTTCTTCTAGATTTATACGGTTTAATTCTTTCTCCAAACTAGCTATTTCTGTCTCTAAATCTGCTTGGATTTTCTTAGAATTCTCTAATTTTGCCTCTTTTTGCTCTAATTCCTGAGTAATTGAAAGTAGGGCATCATTATTATCTTTTAAACCCTTCTTTAATTCACTTTGACGATTACTTAAAAATGATAAATCAAACTTACCTTGTTTTTCTAATTTAATTTCCATCCAAGCTTCAATTTTAGATAACTCACGATACTTTTCTTGATTATTTTGCTCTAATTGACGTAATTCTTTTTCTAATTCAATCAAACGATTCTCGTTAGAGTTATTTTTAGTTTTTTCTAAATCTGAATTGGCTTGCTCAATTTTTTTCTGCAATAAATCTCTCTCGGAAACTAGCGCTGACAAAGCCTGATTATCAAACTCCTTTTCTAATTGAGAAAAAGCGTTAAGCCATAATGATATTTTCTCTAATTGTTTTCCAGCTCGATCTTGTTCTGACTTTAAGAAAAGGAATCTTTTTTGCAAATCATAAAACTCTTCACTTAAAGTTTCCCCTTGATTCATTTCTTCCATCTTAACTTTATTCCCTTCTAGCTCTTTTTCAACTTCTATTTTATTATTTTCTAGAGCTGTGATATTTAATTTCAATTCACCTAAACGAAAATGTATATCTTGCCAAATCTTTCCATAATAATTTAGTTGGTCTTTAGTTAAATCATCCTCTAAAGTTTGTCGTTTTTTTAACTTACCAACCTGACGAGTTAGACTCTTTAAACGAGGCTCAATTTCATTAAGAAGCATCTCTACTTTACCTAGGTTTTCTTGGCTATTTTCTAATTTATTTAAGGAAAGATCTCTTTTTATTTGATATTGTTTTACCCCAGTGGCCTCATCAAAAAAAGCTTTTCTTTCAGCCGGAGAGGTATTTAAAAAGTTTTCCACCATACCCTGACCAATAACGCTGTAGGTTTTTTGACCGAAATTAGCTTTAGCCAAAAATATTTGAATATCACTTAATCTAACTTTATTATTATTAATCAAATATTCACTACTACCATCACGAAAAACACGACGAGTAATAACTATCTCGGGTAGAAGAAGCAAAGCATCAATACTGTCTCCTTCTTTGTTTTCCACTGCTTCACCTTCTTTGGTTTCATCAAAGTTATCCACAGGCATTAATGGTTTTCTGCGACTCTCTGTAATGTGTTCATTGTTCAAATATAGAGAAACTTCGGCCATGCCTAAGCGAGCTTTTTTATCTGATCCTGAAAAAATAACATCTTCACTTTTTTTACTACGAAGAAGTTTGGTGCTCTGCTCTCCTAAAACCCAACGGATAGAATCGGCAATATTTGATTTACCAGAACCATTGGGACCAACTATAACTGTAATGCCCCTTTTTTTATCACCAACAAAACCAGAAAACAACAAGCGATTCTTGTTGGCAAAAGACTTAAAACCTTGAATTTCGAGTTTCTCTAAATACATAAAAATTACTTAAAATATAAAACCGCTTGAAGCGGAAAAGGCCTTTTAAATATAGTAATACCTTGATTTTATTATACAAAAAAAACAATTTAAAAGCAACGATTTAGACCAAACAAAAACACCCGCGCGAAGGGCGGATGTTTTTGTCTAAAGGGAAAAGAAAATTACTATTTCTTTACAACCTTTTTAGCAACTTTTTTCTTTTTTGCTACTGGTTTTTTAGCTACAACCTTTTTAGCAACTTTTTTCTTTGCTACTGGTTTTTTAGCTACAACCTTTTTAGCAACTTTTTTCTTTGCTACTGGTTTTTTAGCTACAACCTTTTTAGCAACTTTCTTTTTAGCAACTTTTTTCATATTCAAAAAAATTATTTTATTCTTAGAAATAGGAACCGACCAATTCCTATAAAACTCTGATATAATTATAACATAAAAAAAATAAAACAACAATATAAAAGAGGTCTAAAAAAGTTTTAAAAAAAATTTATCTCGTCACCAACCGAAATATTATGTTGCTGACAAAATCCAGCACTCAATTCTAAAACTTTATCAACTGGTAGAGAAGATTTATACAAAATCTTTGAATCAGCCTCAGCAAAAGGAAGATTAGAATAAATATCAATTATCTTATTTTCCTCAATAAAAACAATATCTAGAGGAAATTTCATATCACGCATTACAAAAGATCTGATTTCTTTCTGAGGAAATAAAAAAAGCATACCAGAAGACTCCGGTAAGCTTTCTCTAAAACTCAAACCTAGATAATGCTCTGCTTCATCATCGGCAATTTCTAAATTAATCTCGACGTTATCCACAAGTGCGGTAGTAAAATTATATTTTTCTTTTTTATTTTTAAAAATAAAAAAAATAATTAATAAAAAAAGTATTAAAATTAAAAGAATAATTTTTTTATTTTTTTTCTTCATAAATCACTTTTATTTAACAAGCGACGGAAGAACTTAAACACTTCCATTACTAACAAAATAGACAAAGCTAAGGCTAAAAGAATCAACCATTGTTTTAAACTAACTGGATTAATTTTTAAAGCTCTTTGCATAAAAGGAATATGAGTTGCAACCAAATGAAGACCATGTGCTGCTATTACTCCAAAAATCAAAATCAAGTTTTTCTTAAGTGATATTTTAAAAGTTGATAATCTTTCTGAGCGACAATTAAAAAGGTGAATATTTTGAAACAAAACCATTAGTAATAATAGTAGATTTCGAGCAAAGTCTTCTGATAATTTTAAATAACGCAAAGAGAAAAGCCAAACTAAAAACACCATTAAACCAATAAAAAGGCCGGAAACTAAAGTTTGACTAAGCATCATCTTATCAAATATACCTTCTTTTGGTGATCGAGGCTTTCTTTTCATAACGTCTTTTTCTCCTGGTTCAAAAGCCAAAGAAATATCTTGAATACCATTAGTAACTACATTCAACCATAAAAGTTGAGCCGCAAACAATGGCAAAGGAACACCACCTAAAATTGTTAAAACGAATAAGACTATTTCTGCTATACCACTAGAGATTACAAAGTAAACCACCTTGCGAACATTATCATAAGCAAAGCGACCTTCTTCTACTCCAGCTACAATAGAAGAAAAATTATCATCAGCTACAATCATGGTAGCGGTTTCTTTAGTTATATCAGTGCCAGATCCCATAGCTACACCAATATTGGCTTGCTTTAAAGCCGGGGCATCATTAACCCCATCACCAGTCACGGCCACAAAATGTCCCATTTGTACTAGGGCATTAACTATTTTTAATTTTTGCAAAGGTGATACTCCAGCAAAAACCTTAGCTGAAGAAACCAGATTAATAAACTCGGGGGTTATTTCAACTTCGGCTGGACCTAGTTTTTCTCCTGTAATTAAATCTTTTTCTGATTGAGCTATACCTAACTCTCTAGCAATAAACAAAGCGGTAGCCGGATGATCACCGGTTACCATATTTACTTCTATCCCAGCTTTTTGACATTTTAGAACTGCTTCTTTAGATTCGGCCCGCAAAGGATCAATAAAACAAACTAAAGAAAGAAAATTTAATTCTTTAATTTTAGCATCAGAAAACTTGTCTAAATCCAAATTTTCCTCCCAGGAAAAATTACCTTCAGCTACAGCTAAAACTCTATATCCCAAGGAGGCTAATTCAATTCCTTTTTGTTTTATTTTTTTAGCTTCACTTTTTGAAGAACAAAAATCTAAAATTTTATCCACCGAACCCTTAATAGCAATTTTTATCTCTCCTTTTTTATTTTGATAAATACTGGCCGAGTATCTTCTTTCTGATTCATAAGGAATGTCCAATAATACTTTATTATTATCTCTGATTTCAGAAACTAAAAACCCAGCTTTATAAGCCAAAGATAAAAAGGCAATATCCATGGAATCACCGTGATATTCCCATTTCTTATTTTGCAGATTTAAAGACCCTTCACTTGCTAAAACCATAGATGAAACTGCTTCCTCTAATATTTTTTTATCTTTAGTTGTTATATCTTTTACTCCCATAATTTCACCTTCACCATTATATCCCTGTCCTGATATTTCCAATTGTAAACCAGAAGAAAGATAAATTAATTTGGCGGTCTGTTGATTAACGGTTAAAGTCCCGGTTTTGTCACTAGCAATAATAGTACAGCTTCCTAACCCTTCAACGGCTGTTAGTTTTCTAACGATTACATTTCTTTTTAACATTTTAGTGGTGGCCACTGACAAAGCAACTGTTAAAGCTACTGGTAATCCTTCGGGAATGGCTGAAACAGCCAGAGCCACAACTAAAAAGAAAGCACTTTTAGGATCAATGCCTTGATATATAGTTATAGCCGCCAGTATTAAACAAAAAGCTAAAATAACAAAAGATATCTTTTTATTAAAGCTTTCCATACGAGTAATTAATGGCGACTTAGTTTTAACTGATGAGTTAATAATTTCAGCAATTTTCCCAACCTCTGTTTTTAACCCGGTTTCAACCACTATTCCCCAAGCACGACCCGAGACAACAGTTGATCCAGCATAAACCATATTAGTCCGTTTACTAATTGAGGTTTCTTCTTTATTTTTTTCAATATTTTTTGCCACTAGGTCTGATTCGCCGGTTAAAAAAGATTGATCAACCTGAATATTTTTTACCTCAAATAATCTTATATCAGCTGGCACCTTATCACCTGACTCTAAAAAAACAACATCTCCCATCACTAAAAACTCAGCATTAATTTCAATCTCTCTTTTGTCTCTTTTAACCTGTGCTTTTATTTTTAATAAATTTTGTAAAGCGGCAGCACTCTTTTCCGCTTTATTCTCCTGCCAAGCTCCCAAAAAAGAATTTAGGATTATAACACCAAAAATAAAAAGAGCATCTACCTGCTCTCCTAATATCAAAGAAATAACACCAGCAAAAATTAAAATATAAATTAAAGGACTTAAAAACTGTTTTAAAAAAATAATAATCCAAGTTGGTACTTTTTTACTCGGCAAAGTATTTAAGCCAAATTCTTGTTGACGTGAAACAGCTTCTTTTTCGGTTAAACCATCACTGGAAGAATTTAATTTTTTAAAAACATCTTCTATCTTTAAAGCCTGCCAACTAATACTAAGGGGTATGTTTATTTCCTCTTTCTTTTTCATGTGTTTATTTAAAATTATAAATAAGCTTCTTGGGCATATTCCTGTAACATTCTTTCAGTATTAAAATAAGAAGCATTAATAGCTATAGTATGACGCATAGTCTCGCGCCATTTTTGTGGCTCATTATAATAACGTGGTAAAATTCTTTCGCCTAATCTGAAATACAAACTATTAGCATCTTCCTTATCAAAATTTTTATCTAAGCCTGGTTCTTTACGAGTGCCAATAGCCCAACCTGTTTTGCGATTGATAAAACCTTCTATCCACCAACCGTCTAAAATACTAACATGAGGAACACCGTTGTGGGCTGCTTTCATACCACTAGTTCCCGAGGCTTCCTGTGGTGGGGTTGGAGTATTTAACCAAACATCAACTCCAGCCACCATTAACCTAGCCAAATCCATATCATAACCTTCTAAAAATACAATCTTTATTCTTTTGCTATATTTCTTTTTTAAATTAAAAATCTCCTTAATCATTTCCTTACCCTCTAAATCATTGGGATGAGCTTTGCCAGCAAAAACAATTTGTATTTTTCCTACGGTGTCGTTTATCTTTAACAATTCTTCCATATTAGAAAATAACAAAGTTGGTCTTTTGTATTTAGTAAAGCGACGAGCAAAACCAATAGTAAAAACTGTAGCACTTAATTTTGTTCCTTCTGTCTTATAAATATAATCTAATAATCTTCTCTTTGCCTTTTGATGAGCTGACCAAATTTCGGACAAAGGAATGTTTAACGCATTGCGCAAAGATAAACTAGAGTTTCTCCAATTAGGAATATGTTTATCAAACAACTCTTTAAATTCATCAGCTGTCCAAGTCTCAGAATGGACGCCGTTAGTAATCGCGTGAATAGGAAAATCGGGAAACATCTTTTTTGAAACATCCTTATGTCTTAAAGTAACCCCATTGATATAATCACTAAAATAAAGAGCTACTCGAGTCATATTAATTTCATTATTAACGACTAGGTTCTCTAATTGATAAGGAAAATCTTTTTGATATTCTTTAAAAAAATCTATTGAAAAAATATCGTGTCCAGCAAAAACCGGAGTATGGGTAGTAAAAACACATTTTCCCTGAACCTCTTTTACTCTATCAACAATATTTTTTTTCTTAGAATTTAAAAATAATTCAACCGCAGCTAAACTACCGTGTCCTTCATTAATATGAAACTTTTCAATTTTTTTATACCCCAAACTCTTTACCATTTTTACCCCCGCACGACCTAAAATTATTTCTTGCATTAGACGGTAGGAGTGATCAGCATTATATAGTTGTCCAGTTAGATTAAAATACTGTGATTTATTTCCTTTAATTCTAGTATCTAAAAGATACACTGAAATAGCATTATCATTTCTGCCAATAATATTATATTGCCACACTCCGACTCTCACATTATCTTTTCCAATTTTTACATTAACAATATTTTTTAATCTTTTTAATTTAGAAAATTCGTAACTAGCTGGCAGTTCCATTTGTTCTCCTTCTTCACTAATCTTTTGTTTAAAATACCCTCTATCATTTAAAAGAGTTATACCAATCATTGGCACTTTTAAATCAGCAGCTGATCTTAAAGTATCTCCAGCTAAAATTCCAAGTCCTCCAGCATAGGTTTTAATAGAACTTTCCAGTGCTATCTCCATACTAAAATAGGCAATCTTGGCGTTTAGGTCATTTTTCATATTTAATTTTATTTAGATTATAATTAGGTAATATAATCTTAACATAAGTAAGGTCTAAAATCAAAAAAAATATCTATTTTATTAATTTATTACTTTAACTAAATAGGGGGCGAATATTAACCAGTGAATATTACCCCCCATTTTTATACAAATAAAAAAATAACCCAGCAATAGGCTATTCTAATTTAGAATCATTCACAAAAAAACTTAAAAAAATTTTAATACTACTAAAATATAAAAATATAAAAATATAAAATTCAATTAATTAAATATATCTTGTTTTCTAGGATTTTTTTCCTTCAACCCTATTAACCATAAAACTAACAGCTTCATTCATATTTATTGGTTGAAGCTTTATTTTTGGATGTTTGTTATGAAAAACTCTGAATATTTCATCTGCAAATGCTTGTCCAATTAAAGGAACTTTATCAAAATCAAAGACAATAATTTTAAATTGGTCTAACCCTAATAAAACCCTTCTTGCTTGAGATCTAGATATTTGTACCCCTCCTTTAACAAAAAGTTTAATTTTAATTTCAGTTTTATCAAAACCAAAATCGCTTTCTTCTCCTATATTAGAAAATTCATCAAAAACATCTTTTAAATGCTTGCTTGTTTCTGTCGATATTTTAAATATAACCCTTGTGCCACCTTTTCTCTTTCCTTTACCTTTAATTTTTTGTATAAAAGTATCATTAAGCTTATTGTTTACAATCAACCTATAATTATAACTTTCAAGCGTAAATTCATCACTAGCTCGAGATGTAAAAAATATTCCCTGGCCCGAATGAGATACTGGCATTGTTGTTGTTTTTCCTTTTAAAAGATCCTGTATAGCCTCTAATTCAGAGGTTAATTTCTTTTTTTTCATTATGTTTTTAAAAACACCGACGCCAAAATCATTAACAATAAAAACTAACTGTTTTTCTTTTAAAAAGACTTCTATTTCTATTTTATCTGTTTTTGAATGTTCTATAGCATTATTTAGCATTTCAGAAAAAGCATATATAAAAATATTTCTTATATTTTCTTTTTGTTTTAAAATTACAGGAAATTTATATTCTATTTGATCTAAAACTTTATGTTCTTCCAAATTATTATTTTTAAACGTTTTTTTAATATTTGATGGTAATATTTCTAAATGTTTTTTCGCATACTCTGGATAAGCATATTGGGCTTTAATTGTTGATCCTATTTTTATTAATTCTTCTGATAAAACAAGCTCTGACAAAAATTTACTAGCATATTGACGAGAAACACCAAAAAAATCAACAATGTCACTTGTTTTTATTATTCCTTTATTTTTGGCTATTTTAATAATTTCTTTTTTTTCAAGCATATATTTATACAATTATTATAATCCCTTTTATTTATATTGTCAACTAATTGTAATGTGTAATAAAATCAATTGTCAACTAATTGTAAATCAGTATAAAATAAGTTTAAAATATTACCTTAATTAAATAATTAATGGCTATTAGTTAGCCTATTTTCTCTTATACAAAAAATACCCCATTTTATTGGGATATTTTTAATTTATTTAATGGGTAGCTAGAGGGAGTCGAACCCTCACTACCGGGACCACAACCCGATGTTCTAGCCGCTAAACTATAGCCACCATAAACCGATTAAACTCGGTAGAAATATATATTGTTTAAACCATCTTTTAATATCTTTTCTGGCTCCATGCTTTTTAATGAAAAGCAATAACTAATAATTAAGGTTCCGGGACGACATTCTTTTTTAATTTTATTTTCTAAAGATGCCATCATCTTTACATTTAAGAAGCAATAAATAACATCAGCTTCCTTTAAATTAACCTTAAAAAGATCTTTGCAAATAACCTTAATTCTACTATGAGAAAAGGCAATTTGAAATTTTGAAATGAAACAAGGCCAAGGAGATTTTTCTATCCCTACTAATTCAATATTACCAAATTTCTCTTCCACTGCTCTTAAAAAACCAGCCTTCCCTGAACCTAGCTCATAAACCTTCTCTTTGCCAGTCAAATTAAGCTCTTTTATAATTATCAAAATAGCTCGAAAACTGGTAGATATGAAAGGGGCTAAACCTCTAAAAACAACATCATAAAACTGAATAATAGCGAAAATAAAGATTAGAATCAATATTAATTGAACAAATAACCAAAGATATAGCATAAATTCAGTTCTTAATTGTTTAAATTGTATCCCCGCTAGGAATCGAACCTAGATATTCAGCTTAGAAGGCTGATGTTCTATCCATTGAACTACAGGGACATTTCATAAAATAATGTAACAAACTAAAAGACAAAAGTCAATTTTCCTTTTTTTTGTTTTTTAGATATAATCTAGGTATGAAAACCTTCTATACTACAAACAATAAAGAAACCGAAGAAATTGGCTTAAAACTCGCTCAAGAATTTAAAGGAGGAGAAGTTTTAGCTTTGGTGGGAAATTTAGGTGCCGGCAAAACAACATTAACCAAGGGAATAGCTAAGGGCTTAGGATTAAAGAAAAATATCTGTAGTCCCACCTTTGTTATTTTAAATCAACATCATTTAAAAAAAGATGGTATAAAATATTTATATCATCTTGACGCCTATCGCCTTAAAACAAAAAGAGATTTAGAAAATATTGCTTTTTTTGATATTATAAACAATTCAGAAAATGTAGTAATAATTGAATGGGCTGACAAGATAAAAAAATATTTGCCTAAAAAAATAATTACTGTAAAAATAAATATTACTAAATCAAATAATCAAGGAATTGCTGGACAAAGAAAAATTACTGTATCCTAACCTCTTTATGTAATAAATTAGAAAGTATAATATACAAACAACCAACAGTTATTAAAACATCAGCTAAATTAAAAACTGAAAAATAAATCAAATCAAAATAATCAACTACAAAAGAAAATCTAAAACGATCGATTAAATTACTTATAGAACCCAAAGCAATGGCCAACCATGAAAAAAATTCCGGCCATTGTTTTCTTTTAAAAACATTTATAGAAAAATATATAATAAAAAGGGTTAAAATACTAATAATAATTAAAAGCCAAAAGCCAGAGAAGGGAAGAGAAAAAGAAATATTTTTGTTAGCAAAAAAAGTAAAGTTTAAAACATTTTTAACCAAAGGAATATCTTTTTCTAAACCAATAGCTAGTGATTTAAAATATCTATCAAAAACAAAAAACATAAGCAAGAAAAAAAGGAGGCTTATGTTTTTTATTTTGAAAAAATCTTTGTAATTATTTTTTTTCATTTTTATTCAGTTTCTTGTAATTTAGTTTTGCAATCAATGCAAGAACCAGCGGTTGGACAAGCTTCTAGTCTTTTTTCGCCAATTGAACGGCCACAATATTTACAAACACCATAGGTATTATTTTTAATCCTATCCAAAGCTTTGTCTATATCATTTAAAGACTTCTCTAAAATTTCTTGTTTACCAATTACAGCATCATACTCACTAACCTCTTGAGCATTTTCATCTAACTTGTCGCCAAACTCTGGAAAAAGAGCTGAACGTCCATCAGATTCATTAGCATCTTTTTTAGAAAAAGCCTCCATCTTTTTTAATATTTCCTCTCTTTCTTGGAGTAGCTTAGTTCTTATATTTTCAAAATTTGCTTCATTGTTTTTTTCTGCCATTGGCACTCTCATTGTTTCTAACATACAGTTTTCATTATAAATTAAAACATTGATTTCCCAATCAATTTTTATACTATATTATATACCACAAAAAAGGTTTTGACAAGTGTAAAAATATTTGTTATTATTTCTTTGTTTTTAAGGTGGAGTGGTAGCTCAGTTGGTTAGAGCGCCTGCCTGTCACGCAGGAGGTCGCGGGTTCGAGTCCCGTCCATTCCGCATTACGCGGGTATCGTATAATGGCTTTTATATCAGCCTTCCAAGCTGAGGATGGGGGTTCGATTCCCCCTACCCGCTCA
>CAYTEZ010000020.1:0-12956 GCA_964437025.1 uncultured Gammaproteobacteria bacterium | reverse complement strand
TTGGCATTTTTTGACGAATAACATAAGGTTCACCTTTGGCTATTTTCTCTTGTACCTCAGCTGGACTTAAATTACGACAATGACGATCATAACGTGGAGCTTCTTTATTCTCTTGTTGTTTATTTCTCATCTCTTCCAGTCTTTCTTCACTACAAAAACAATAATAGGCTTCACCTTTAGCCAGTAGTTCATTAACATATTTTTTATAAATATCTAAACGCTCGGTTTGAATATATGGTCCAAAGTCTCCTCCAACATGAGGCCCTTCATCAAAACTAACACCTATCCACGAAAGTATTTTTATCAAACTCTCTACTGCTCCCTCTACTTCTCTTTTTTGATCTGTATCTTCTATACGCAAAAGAAAAGAACCACCTTGACTCTTGGCTAAAAAATAACCAAACAAAGCGGTACGTAAGTTACCAATATGCAAAAATCCAGTTGGTGATGGAGCAAATCTTAATCTAATTTTATTATTCATATATTTTAATTATTATTTAAATATTCTTTAAATTTTCCGACAAACACTTCGGCTGAATTTTTTCTTATCGGATGAACCTCTTTGGCTAAATCAGAAACTTTAACCCACTTCCAAGCAGAATGATCCCAAAAATTTATTTTTATCTCACTATCATCTCCGGAAAATTCAGCAATGAGTAAACTTTGTTTTTGACCTTTATATCCATAGCGAGTTTTAGAATCAATCTTATACTTATATACATTCTTATAATATTTCTTAGGATAGAATTTTTCAATACCTAATTCTTCATATAATTCCCGGCTACCAGCTCGCATTATTCTCTCATGGTCAGTTCCACCTTGAGGCAATTGCCAATGACCTGGGTCTTCGGTTCTTTCTACTAACAATACTTGATATTCTTCCAATACATCTCTTGTCTTATTCTCCAGTGCTGTATATGGCAGTACTTCATGTTTGTATAAAAAGCAAGCTACATTTTTGCGATAGAAAAAAGGAGTTACAAAATACCAATGGATAAATTTAAAGGTAAAAACAAAAACTGCTCTAAATATTCTCTTAAATCTCTCCGGCTGTTTAATTAAACGATATAACCACTCTAAACCTAATTTTCTCATAAACTTAGGGGCTCGTTTAATCTTGCCAGTGATAAAATCAAGTGCACCACCAATTCCAATAGCTACTTTTAAGCTAGGTATTTTATTTAAATTATGAAAAATAAATTTCTCTTGTTTAGGTGCACCAAAATTACAAACTAAAATATCAGGGGCAAAATCATACACCTTATCTCTAACTAAAAATTCTAATTTTTCATTCACCCTCTTTTCAATCTTTTTTACTATCCTAGTTAGAAAATTATCTTTAGAAAAAGAAAAATTAACAAAATCTTTCTTAGGCGAAAAAACAGCGTCAAATTCCATGTCCTCAATCAAAAAATTTAATCTAGGATATTTTTTAGCCAAAGCTAAAGAAATATCAGAAGCAGATGATAAGCCATTCTTGTTATTAGCTATTAAAACCTTATGCCCTTCTTTTTCAGCCAAAGATAATATTTCCAAAATTGAATCAGAACCAGTCAGTCTCTTTATTCTTTTTCCCATTAAAGTAGCTGCAATAGTTAAGCCAAAACCATCTGGCAACGACAAGTCAGCTTCGTTTAGGATATAAAAATACTCTTCATCTTTTTGAGCTTTTAAAATTATTTCGGGATTAGGAGTAACAATATAATTCTGTTTACCATTTTTCATTAAATCAGAAAAACGGCTTAAAAACTTTTCTAAGCTTAAATCATCATTCAAATTTATCCCTAAAATATTAATCATAATAACAAAATTAATAGATTTTCTAGATAATTCAATTATATAGGAAATATTTGTTTTAGTAAACCTTGAAACATTTGGACTTTTATTTCAAAATCTGATAAAATATAAGTATCAAAAATAATAAGATTATCATAAAAACTATTAATAAATATTTTATGGATAAAAACTCTCAAATCTCTAGTAAGATCCAAAAAGTTGTCATTGACAACCCCAAAACTCCACAAAAAATAGAGTGGTATAATATAATTAATCCAGGAAAAGGAGAAATTGATTATTTAAAACGTCAATTTGATTTTGAAGAAAAACATCTTCAAGCCTCTTTAGTTCGTGTTTCAGCTCAAAGACCCATGATCTATCAAGGTAAAGACTATCTTTTTATAATTCTTCATTTCCCTACTCTAGTTAATGGAAAAATTGTTCCAGGAGAAATTGAATTCTTTATCGGTCATGGTTCACTTATCAGTTTACATGATGGAAAAACTAAAGCTTTAAATGAATTTTTTGAATATTGCAAAAAAGACTCTGCTTTACTTGAATCATATTTTTCTGAATCTTCAGCCATTCTTCTCTATGAGATTTTAGAAAGATTAATTCAAGATTCATATGCCTTACTTGATCAAAACAGTGTTGAAATTAGCAGAACTGAAGATAAAATATTTTCTCAGAAACAAGAAATCATCACTTCTCAATTACTTACCCTAAAAAGAAATATTATCAACATCAGACGTATTATTCAAAACCATACCAATATCATGAAAAAATTATCAGAAATGAAAAGTAGTTTAGTTCCTCAAAAACAAATTACAAAATACTATGATAATCTAGCTGAACACAGTCAAAGAATTTGGGAATTTTCTGATATTCAAAAAGAAATTATTGAATCACTTTATGACACCAATGAATCAATCTCAGACTACAAAACTAATAATATTATGAAAACCCTAACTGTTGTTTCAGCAATTCTAATGCCCTTGAATCTGGTCGCTTCAACACTCGGAATGAATATGGATCCCAATCCTCTAAAAACAACCAGTGGTGTTCATTATCTAATTACTGTTGTTATTATTTTCTTCTTTCTAATAGCAATAATGTTAGTATTTTTTAGAAAAAAGAAGTGGCTTTAGCATAACTTTAAATATTTGCAAAAAGCCCAATAAAATGGGCTTTTTTTGTATATTGCTTTAACCTTGACATTACTTTTAAAATATGCTAATATCTTCAGTTATACAAACATATGAAGATATATATTATTGGACAAAAGGGACTTCCAGCTCATGGAGGTGGAGTTGAAACTCATGTAGAAAATTTGGCCATACAATTAGCCAAAGCTGGACATGAGGTTTTTGCCTATACTCGACGTAATTATACTAGCAAAAACTTTATTGAATTCATGGGCGTTAAACTTATTTCCCTACCTAGTATTTCAACTAAAAACTTAGATGCAATTAGTCACACCTTTTTGTCAGTTTTAGATTTTATCTTTAAAAGAAAAGCTGATGTTATTCACTTTCATTCTATTGGACCAGCTTCTTTAATGTGGCTTGTGAAAATATTTCGTCCTCGAGTTAAAATAGTTTTTACCTTTCATAGCCAATGTTATCTAAACTCTAAGTGGGGTAAGTTTGCTAAATTCTATCTTTCCCTAGGCGAAAGAATCGGTTGCAAATTAGCTGATGAAGTTATTGTTGTTTCCAAGAGTTTGAAACAATATGTTGAAGAAACATACAAACGTCAAGCTAACTATATTCCTAATGGAGTTAATATCAAAGAAAATTTGAGAGCTAAAGAAATAAAAGAAAAATGGAATTTAGAAAAAGATTCATATATTCTTTCTGTTTCTCGTTTGGTAAAAAGAAAAGGTTTAGAATATTTAATTTCTGCCTATAAAGAATTAAGTACTGATAAAAAATTAGTTATTGTTGGTGACGGTGATTTTGCTAGTGAGTTAAAAGAACTAGCTAAAGATAATTCTAATATTATATTTACCGGATCTCAAACTGATACCACACTACAAGAATTATATTCTAATGCTTTTCTATTTATTCAAGCTTCCGAAGCTGAAGGATTATCCATTTCATTGCTAGAAGCAGCTTCATATAAGTTACCAATTATAATTAGTGATATTGAAGCTAATTTAGAAGTTATGGGAAATGATTCATTTAGATTTAGATCTAAAGATACTAATGATTTAAGAGAAAAATTAGATATATACCTAAATAATGCTAATGTTAGAGAGAATGTTGACATAAACATCAATAAAGTTTATAATAAGGTATTAAGCGAATATAACTGGGATAATATTATCCAAGAAACTATTCATTTATATAATAAATAAGAACATTAACAAGATCGCAATAAAATGCGTGAACATATTATATATAAACAAAAATAAAAGATAAAAACAGTATAAACCCAAAAAAACAGATTATGAAAAAAATTATCTTATTTTTATTAACAGCCTTTTTTGTTGTAGGCTGCAGTGATCAGTGGAACATGAATCCAAATGATGACAACAATAATAACAACAATAACAACAACACCGGAACCAATGAAAACCCCAATGCTATAGAGTATACTTACTCTGGAACTGTGAATTACAACGGTCCAATAGCGGCTGATCCGATTTTTATCTCCCGGGAAACAGTTGGCTCAAGCACAGTTGAGCACTATAAACTCACCTGGAACGCTTGTCCGATTAATCCAAATACATTAGGAATTGGATATATAAGATTATCCATTCCTCATGTGGATAAAAATCATGTTACTATTTATTACAACGGTGCTAATGATGCTGCATATTATTTTGAAAATGTTGATCAAAATTGGATCTATTTCAAAGTGGTATCACTACCAAATCAAACTCTAAAGATGAATATTGCCATAAAAACGGTAAACACCACCGCTTGGAACGCAACTACCTGCAGATGGTTCTATCATATCTACCCCGATGATGGTGTAAACAATATATATACTCTATTAATACAGTAAAAAATATTGTTTTAAAAAAAATTATAAAGGTCTTGCTCAAGCTTGACCTTTTTTTAATACAAAAACACCGAAATGAATCGGTGTTTTATATATCCCCTTTCCCCTATAACTATTTCTTTAGTGACTTAATAAACTCTACAAATAAAGGATGCGGTGCTAGTGGTCGAGAAATGTATTCTGGATGGAATTGAACACCAACAAAGAATGGGTGGTTTTTCATCTCAATAGCTTCAACAATATGACCATCAGGTGAAGTTCCAGAAATAATCAAACCTTTCTTTTCAAATAATTCTCGGTAATCATTGTTAAATTCATAACGATGACGATGTCTTTCATTAATAATATCTTTAAAGCCTAATTTACCATAAGCTTCGGCTAATTTAGTCTTTGCTTTCATCTTACAAGGCCAAGCACCAAGACGAATAGTTCCACCATAACCTTTTTTCTTAATTAATTCTGCTTGCTCTGGCATAATATGAATAACTGAATTATTTCCCTTAGGATTAACTTCTTGAGAGTTAGCATCTTTTAGGCCACAAACATTTCTAGCAAATTCAATAACTGCCATTTGCATGCCATAGCATAAACCTAAATATGGTATTTTTTTTTCTCGACAATACTTAATTGTCTTTATTTTTCCTTCTGACCCACGACTTCCCCAACCTTGAGGAACAATAATTCCATCGAATTTTTTTAAAATAATAGTTCCTTTCTTTTCTACTTCTTCAGCGCTAACCCAATGTAATTTTGGTTTAATCTTGTTATATGCTCCAGCATGTTTAATAGCTTCAATAACTGAGATATATGAATCACTTAAAGAAAAATCACCGGTAGCAAAATACTTTCCCACAATACCAATATTTACCTCTTTCTTAGCTTCTCTAATATTTTTTAACATTTGATTCCATTTCTTTTCATTAGCCTTAGAAACAGACGTTGGTTTAGCTTTTAAAGAAAGTTTTTTTAGTATCTTATTACCCAAATCTTTCTTTCCAAAATTAATTGGAACTTGATAGATAGAATCAATATCAGGAGCGGCGATAACATCCTCTTTTTGAACATTACAATGAATAGCTATCTTCTCACAACGAACATCGTCAATTGGTTTTTCAGCTCGGGCTACAATGAAATTTGGTTGGATACCAGCTCCATTTAATGTTCTAACAGCATGTTGAGTTGGTTTGGTTTTCATTTCACCGATTTTGTTAGGAATTGGGAGATAGGAAACCATAACGAATAAAACGTCCTGTGGGTTTTTTAATTTCATAACCCTGGCCGCTTCTAGAAATAATAGGTTTTCATATTCACCAACTGTACCACCAATTTCAATTACCATAATTTCAGCCTTAGTCTTCTCTACCGCTTTCATTATTCTTCGACGAATTTCTTGTGGTATATGAGGTACTACTTGAACACATTTTCCTTCATATTCTAAATTTCTTTCTTTGTTGATAACAGTTTGATAAACCCGACCGGTAGTCATATAATTTTCTCGATAGATGTTTTTGTTCAAAAATCTTTCGTAGTTTCCGACGTCTTGGTCAGTTTCATCACCATCTTCAGTAACAAAAACTTCCCCGTGTTCTATCGGGTTCATGGTTCCAGCATCAACATTAATATATGGATCAATTTTTAGGGCAGAAACATTATAGCCCTTGTTTGAAAGTATCTGAGCAATTGAAGCGGCAGTAATACCTTTACCAACACCAGACATTACGCCACCAACCACAAAGATAAATTTTGGATTTTTTTTTGACATAAATTTATTGACAATTAATTATATTTAAATTAAAATTATTGAAAATAGTTATTTAACAAACCATTAAAAAAAGGAGAAAAATATGAACTTACTAGAATTAAACTTAGCAAATTTTAAGGCTTACGTCTTGTTTGATGAAAATGCACAAGATGGCCCAGAAATCCTTAACTTCTTTGAAGAGAAAGTAGGAGAAGATGAAATAATCGAGAACGAGTTATTTCAAATTTATCTTCAGGCAATTGAAAGCCGGCTTCCTTTAGGAGAAGATTCGGTAAACAAAATTAAAGAAGTAATTAAAGAATACCTAGTATCCAATTACACCATCACTGCTTTTGGAAGTCTAGACGAAAAATGTAATGATGATCCTTTTTTATGTATGCAAATTTTCCCTCTACCAAAAAAACTTTTTAAAAGATTAAAAGAAAAAGCTCTTTTAATTATTACTGGAGGACTACCAATACCAAGTACTGAAGACGAAAACAAAAAAAAGGAAGAATAAAAAAAGGAAAAATTATAGAAAAAAGACCACAATAGTGTGGTCTTTCTTTTTATTTAAAGAACTTTTTTGCAGTATCCATTTGAGGGTCTTTGCCGGCAGTATAATCATCATAAGTTAGTTCTACTTCAACATCAGGTTTAATACCCTCCTTATTAATATCTTGTCCTTTTGGTGTTAACCATTTAGCTACTGTTACTTTCAAAGCGGAACCATCACTTAACCCTTTTAACATTTGAACCGAACCCTTACCATAACTAGTTTCACCTATAATAGTTGCCTTACCATAATCTTTTAAAGCACCGGCTAGTATTTCTGAAGCTGAAGCACTGCCACCGTTTATCAAAACAACTGTCTTATAGCTTGATAAACGATTTAATCCTTTAGCGGTATAATCTAATTTCTTTTCATCAGCAAATTTTTCTGAAACAGCCACTTCACCATTAATCCATTCTCCTAAAAGTTCAACTGCAGTATCTAAATACCCTCCTGGATTACTACGAAGATCAAGAATTAAATATTTAGCACCTGATGATAAAAAGCTTTTAACTGCTTCTGAGAATAAAGCTGAGGTGTCATCATTAAAAGCAGTTATTTTTATCAAGAATAAATCATCCGATAATTTTTCATATTTAACACTTTTTACAAAAATTTTATCCCGAATAATTTTTACATCTTTTACTTCTTCCATTGAACCACCTAAAATACTTAAAACAACTTCTGTTCCTTTAGGACCACGAATTTTAGAAACAGCTTCGTCTACACTTAAATCTTCAGTGCTTAAACCATCAATTTTTAAAATCTTATCACCTGGAAGTAGCCCAGCTTGAAAAGCTGGTGTTCCTTCAATTGGAGAAACAATTGTTAAAATTCCATCTCTTATTCCAACCTCGGCTCCGATACCCTCAAAAACACCAGACATATCATCCTCAAAAGCTTGATTTTCTTTAGGATCCATAAATTCAGAGTATGGGTCATCAAAAGCTGCTACCAAGCCCTTCAGAGAGCCGTAAAACAGCTGTTTATCGCTTATTTGATCCTTATTTGGGTGTTCGGTCTTAAGCTTTTCCCAAACCTCCCAATATAGGTCAAAATCAACATTTTGTGCCCATTTTCCATCTTCTTTACTATATTTACCAGTTAACTTACCTAAATAAAAAACTTCGGCTTCAGCCACCTTTTTAACGACATCGCTCTTAACAGCTAAATAAGCTCCAGCTGAGAAAATGACAAAAACAAGAGTTAGCGACACCAAAACTCGAACTACTATCTTCCCTATTTTTTTTGTTTTTTTATTCATAATTAATTTCTAATAATCTTTAAATTATTCTCTTCCAAAATATCAATAATTCTAGAAGCTCGACGTTTTGGTAAATAACCATCTAACTTTACTATCACATCTGGTTGAGCTAATCTCTTTTTAAAAAAAGAAAAAATCTTCTTCAGATTATTTAAACTTTTTTGTCCACTCAAATTACAACTAGTGGAAATTAATGGTGTATTTATCTCTGATATTATTTTACTCAAAAAAACACTTTTTGGCAAACGCATTGCTACCCCCATTTTTTTAGAAATATTTAAGTGTTTAATTAAGTCTTTTTTAGGTTGTAAAATAAAGGTAGTGGCATAAGCTGAAGGATCAGAAATGAAACGTTGCAAAACTTCTTCTTGAAAATTATTTAAAGAAAAATATTTTCTAACCATTTTTAAATCAGAACATAAAATGATAAAAGATTTTTCTTTAGGTCTTTCTTTAATAGTATAAATTTTTTCTATAGCCTTCTTATTCGAAACCAAACAAGAAAAACCATAAATGGTATCGGTTGGTAAAACTAAAACCTTTCCGTCTTGCAGATACTGTATTATTTTTTTGTTGTTTGACTTGGTTTCAATCAGCTCCATAGCCTTAAATAATGACTGATGAAACGACATCAAGAGCATCTGGTACAAAAGGCTCTACCCAAGAAACAATCTTTAGCAATACTGGAGCTGTTTGTGAGCCAGAGATTAAAGAATTTAAGAAACTATCAGAAATAGTATAACGAGAAGCAACAAACACAATAGCGCCTAAAACAAATAATCCTTGAAGTAATCCCAAAATTCCACCTAAAAACCTATTTACGAAAGATATAATAGGTAAAGAAGTAATTAATTTTAAAACTTTAGCAATTAAATTAAAAGCTAAACTTAAGATATAGCTAGAAACGGTTAAAATAATAATAAAAGATAAAACTTTGCCCATAGCCGAAGAACCAAAACCAATGAAAGGAATATATTCATACAGCTTTTCGTAGAAACGAATAGAAACAATAATTGATAAAACGGTAGCGATAAGATGAAGAACCATCTTCACTAAACCTAAATAAAAACCATAAAGAACAAAAGCTCCTAAAAAAATGAGCAAAATTAAATCCAAGGTTGCCATATTTTTTTTAATTAAAATATATTAATTATTTTCTAAGTTAACTCGAGGAAAAAGGATATCCCCTTTTTCAATTTTTTTAGCATTAAACTGTTTAATTATTTTAGTAGCGCTATCTGGAATAAAAGGATAAATCAAAACAGCAATATTTAAAATATTTTCTGCTACCTTTTGCAAAACTTTTTGTTTAGCTTCTTCATCAGTCATTTTCCAAGGAGCCTCCTTGCTTAAAAACTCATCACTCTCTCGTACCTTTTGACTCACTAAAGCTAAGGCCGAAGAAAAATCAAACTCTTCTAGCTTCTCAATAAAACGAGCATATAAAGGATCGTTTAAATTATTTTCATTAAATAAAGGTGTCTCACCCAAAAATTCAATTTCTGGTAAATTAATATTCATATCTGATTTCTCGATCAAATTGGAAACTCGGGCCACCAAATTACCCAAACCATTAACCAATTCAGCATTATAAACTTCATTTAATTTAGTAAAAGAAAAATCAGAATCCTCATAAGTATTAACTCCAGCTATAAAGAAATGTCTCAAAGCATCTAATGGATAGCTTGCTAAAATTTCCGGAATACTAACAGTGTTGCCCAAGCTTTTACTTATCTTTTGTCCATTTAGAGTTAAAAATCCAAAAACTAAAACATGTTTGGATATTGGAAGACCAACTGATAGTAACATAGCTGGCCACATAGCTGTTTGCTGACGTAAATTATCTTTACCACAAACTTGGACCCCGGGCCAAAAATTAATAAATCTATTTATATCTTCGGGCCAACCTAAAGCTGAAATATAGTTTACTAGAGCATCAAACCAAACATACATAACTTGAGAGTCGTCCCCTGGAACTTCTACTCCCCAAGGCATTTTTTCTTTAACTCGAGAAATTGAAAAATCACGTAAACCCTCTTTTACAAAAGCCTTTATTTCATTAAATCGATGCGCTGGCTTCACAAAATCAGGGTTATTGTTATAAAAATCCAATAAAGAATCTTGAAAAGCAGAAAATTTAAAGAAATAATTATCTTCGCTAATTAATTCTAATTCTTTATCAGGATGATATGGACAACGACCATTTTCTAATTCTGAATCAGTTTTTTCTAACTCACAACCAACACAATATTTTACTTCGTATTTCTTTTTGTAAATATAACCATTATCAAAACAAATTTGCCAAAACTTTTTTGCTGCTGCCAAATGTTTTTCATCTGTAGTTCTAATGAAATTATTGAAACTCAAATTTAGTTGATCTTTTAAAGCAAAAAATTTAGCTGAACAATAATCACAATATTCATCAACATTTTGATTTAATCCTTCTGCTTTTTGAAAAATCTTTAAACCATGTTCATCGGTGCCGGTATTAAAAAAGACCTCATAACTCAATTGTCTTTTGTGTCGAGCTAAAATATCAGCTCGAATAATCTCTTGAGCAAAACCAATATGAGGCTCAGCATTAATATAGGGTAAGGTAGTAGTAATATAAAATTTTTTGACGTCCATAAATTTAATTAATAAATAATAACAGTGAACTCACCTTTGATAGCATCTTTGTCCTGTTCAAATATTTTACACAACTCTTCAATATCTTGATTATAAAAAGTGTAAAACATCTTGGTTAATTCACGAAAAATCATAACCTTCTTTTTGGTATTTGCTTCCTTTATCTCTTTTAATAATTTGTTGATTCGGTGTTTTGATTCATAAAAAATTACTGGGTATTTGCTATCTAAAATTTCTTTCAACATCGTCATTCTCCCCTTTTTATGTGGCAAAAAACCAAAAAAGGTAAACTTATCAGCTTGAATACCAGCGACTGATAAAGCAGTAGTTATAGCCGAAGCTCCGGGTATTGGTTCAATATTAATTTGAGAATTTCTGCTTCTTACAAATTCCACCAATTGTCCCCCTGGATCAGAAATGTTAGGAGTCCCAGCGTCAGAAACCAAGGCTATTGATTTGCCCTTTTCTAAATCACGTAAAACCATTTCAAATTTTTCTCTCCCGGTATGGTGATGAAAAGAAATTAATGGTTTTTTAATATTATAATGACCGAGTAATTTCTGGACCACCCTGGTATCCTCACTTAAAATATAGTCTACTTCTGATAGAATACGAACGGCCCTAAAACTAATGTCCTCCAAATTACCTATTGGAGTAGCTACAATATATAGATTCATAAAGCTAAAATTAATTAGTCAAATCTTCTTTTCTTTCTTTAATGTATTTTAACCAAGCATCAAAGATATCAACAAAAGCTCTAAATGGAGCTTCAATGATAAAATCCATAATAAAGACAAAGACATTTACGCGAGAAGCATTATCAGACAAAAATTTACCGGTAGCAATAATTGGAGTATAAAAGAAGTCTAGTAAAAAACCTAAAAATCCTTCTTTAGATTCAATAATAATAAACTTCTTAATATCTCTTTTAATACGAAAACTAAAGAAGCTAACAAACATTAAGAAGAATAAGAAAATGGTAATACTAACCCAGTTAAAGTTAACAAAGGTAAGACCTTTAATAATAACATAGATAGTAAAGGAAAAACCACAGAAATATAATAGATTAAAAATAAAATCCATTACAAAAGTTCTTTTAATTGGTTTTCTTAGTATTATAGAATGAACTTTTCTTTTCTCATCAAAAACAATTTCTTCAATACCACTAAGTATTTTTTTGGTGTTCTCTTGCGCTGGAGCCCAGGTAAAAAGAATCATCATAAATAACAAGAAAGCTGGGAAAGCAATGTTAATGGCTAGAGTTACTGGATTAACTGCTTCACCAAAAAATTTAACAGCCGGTATTTCTAATAAGAATACAAAAATTGATTTAGTTAAAAAGATATATAAAATACTACGGAAACCTGAGCGCCACAATTTACTCTTAATTCTATTAAATCTTTTTTCGCAATTCTCTTTTATAATACTAGTAAACACTTTACTATTATTAACCGCCTGATCATAAATCTTCATTGGATTTTCCTCAATAGTTTCTTGAAGAATAGAAAAATACAAAGAATAAGCTTTAATAATTTTATCTAATTGTTTTTTTAAAGGATGTTTTAATTGTTGCTCAATAGTCGAATATAGAATATGAATTTTTTGAGCTACTAATTCAACATCTTCAAATTGAGCCTTTACCCATGGTTTATTATAATATTTAAATACTACAAAATTTAATAAATCTTCGTCAAAATTTAAAAAGTTACGAGCAATACCTAAATAAATTTGAATATCCAAATCTTCTTGGTAAGGTAAATTATCCGGTAATTTGATATTCTCTTTTAAAATATCAAACATGTCCATGACTATTTCTTGTTGCACCTTATCTTTTGTTAGATTCATTTCTATTTCTGAAGCTGCTAAAGAAATGATCAGTTTGAATAATTTTTGTCGAGCTTGATCAGCCTTCTTTTTTGATTTCTTTACCTTTTTATTTTTATAAAAAATATGGAAGAAATTATCTTTTTCTAAAACTAAGTCTT
>CAYTEZ010000019.1:0-14336 GCA_964437025.1 uncultured Gammaproteobacteria bacterium | reverse complement strand
TTAACAAAATATTGCATTTCCATTTGTTCAAATTCACGAGTACGAAATATAAACTGACGGGCAGTAATTTCATTACGAAAGGCTTTACCAATTTGAGCAATACCAAAAGGAATCTTAACTCGAGCTGAATCTAGAACATTCTTGTAATTAATATAAATACCTTGGCAAGTTTCCCCTCTTAAATATACTGGTTCTTTTTCCATATCACCGGTAAAATTACCTAGATTTGATTTAACGAGTAAATTAAAATTTTTACCCTCACTAAATTCAGTGGAACCACAATTGGGACATTTAATCTTTCCAGCATTATCTTTAAATATTTTATTAATCTCTTCCTCACTCATTTTTTCATCAGCAAAGATTCCATGTTCTTCTAACAAATTATCTAGACGTAATCTAGTGTGACATTTTTTACATTCAGTTAAAGGATCGGAAAAACCTTTAACATGTCCAGAAGCTTCCCAAACCTTAGGGCTCATAAAAATAGCTGAATCTAAACCAACTACGTCATCTCTAGTTTGAACCATGGCCTTCCACCAGGCATTTTTAATATTATTAGCTAACTCTACTCCATATGGACCAAAATCATAAACAGCAGCAAAGCCTTCATAGATTTCAGATGAAGGAAAAACAAAACCACGTCTCTTGCACAAAGAAACAATTTTATCCATTTTTTCTTGAGGATTTATCATATTATTATATATTACATTTCTTTAAGACTTTTTAAACCTAAAAGTGCCAAAGCATTTTCCATCACCAATGATATGGCTGAAATAAATACTAAACGACTCTTTTTTAAATCAGCGCTAGCAGACAAAACTTTAACATTTTGGTAATAATCATTAAACAATTTACTTAATTCAAACAGATATTTACAAATCTCACTAGGATCCAATTCAATACCAGCTCTTCTAATAATTTCTGGATACTTAGCCAACTTTAAAGCTAAATTTTTCTCCCAAACAGAATCAAGTCCTAATAAATTTATTTTGCTAGAATATTTAGCTGAAACATTAGCTTTCTTTAAAATACTTCTCATTCTGACTAAGCCATACAAAATATATAAGGCGCTAAAACCATCAAATTTAGTAGCTTCTTCCATATTGAAAACAATAATTTTTTGGGGAGAAACTTTAAGCATTTCAAATTTAACAATATCAGCTGTCAAAATTTCACTATTTTTTCTAATCTTTCTATTGCTCCATTTTGGATGTCTTTTTTTACTCTCTTCAGTTAACTTTTGCAAAACTTTTTCCCTTAATTCATGATAGGAAATATTATTACCAGATCGAGAAGACATCATTCCTTCAGGTAGAGTCACAAAATCATAAGGCAAATGAACAAAATTTTGTTTATAGCCAGCCAGACTTAAAATTTTAAACAATTGTTTGAAGTGCAAACTTTGTCTAACATCAACCAAGATAAATGAGTTCTTTAAATTTTTAAAGTCTCGAAATTTTTGTGCCGCTAAGGCTAAATCAGCTACTGGATAAAGTGCAGTGCCATTACTTCTAATAACAGGCATAATTCCTAAATTATACTTTTCTAAATCTGCAATAATAGCTCCCTCGCTTTCGCGCAAAATTTTCTTTTCGGTAAACTCATTAACCATTTCTAAACCCTTATCAACCACATCGCTTTCAAAATAAACTTTTTTGAATTTAACATTTAGCTCCTTATAAATTTTAGAGAAATCCATCAAACTAAGCTCTTTAGTTTTTTTCCAAAACTTATAATTTTCTCCCTGACGTGATTCAATATCAGCCATAATTTGGCCAATTTCCTTAGCTAAATCAGGGTTTTCCTCCATTTCCTTAACAGTGTGAACATAGCACTTTCCTAAATCACGACTATATTTTTGTTTATAACTCCAAATAGCTTTAGCTGCATGAATACCAAAATCATTAACATAGGAAATGGGATAAGACTTATAGCCATTAGCCTCATAAATTCTAAAGATAGAATTGCCTAAAGAAATATTTCTAATATGACCAACGTGAATATCTTTGTGAGTATTAGCATTTGAAAATTCAAAAACAGAAACTTCTTGTTTGCCAAAATTATTAAAACCATATTTCTTTTTTTCAGAAAAAATATTTTTTAACAACTCCGACATTAAATATTCTGTCTTCACAAAAAAATTAAGGTAAGCTCCAACAATTTTAATCTCGGAAATATTTGACATCAATTCTTCATATTTTTCTAAACTATTTTTAACCTTATCCAAAACAGCCTCTGGCGACAAAGATTCTTGTTTCATAATTTTAAACAAAGGCCAGGTTAAATCGCCTAACTCATTATTTGGTGGATAATTTAAATCCGACTCATCAATGTCTAAAGCCAAAGCTAATTGTTTCTTTATCTTATCTAAAACCATATTATTTTATTTTAGCAAATTGTCTCTTGCCTCTTTGAATAATTGTTCCAGAGCTTAATTCATAATCTTTTTTAGCATCATTTACCACTTCTTCATTAATCTTGATTCCACCTTGATCAATCAAACGGCGAGCATCAGTTTTGCTATCAACTAATTTGAGCGCTAAGAGCAAATCTACAATATTCATTGTTTTTCCCGAGAAAGAAAACTCAGGCATTTCAATCGGAGTTTCTTTTTTTTGAAAAGTATTTACAAAATTTTCTTGTGCTAATTTAGCTAATTCTTCCCCGTGAAATATTTTTACTATTTCATAAGCCAAGCGCATTTTTAGATCCTTAGGATTAACCTCATTGTTAGTCATTTTCTTTTTCATTTCCAGTATCTCATTCATATCAACCTGAGTACATAGCTCTAAAGCATTGATAATAGCGCCATCAGTCCAAGACATTACCTTGCCAAACATTTCAGTATGGTTTTCATTTAAAAAGACTGCATTGCCCTCACTCTTCCCCATTTTTTTGCCATTATCATCAGTAAGGAGCTTTAAAGTCATAACACATTTATCTTTACCATTTAAAGCTTTTTGCAAATCACGACCACACATCATATTAAACATTTGATCGTTACCACCAACCTCTAAATCAACATTCATAACAGCACTATCGTAGCCCTGAGCTAAAGGATACAAAAATTCATGAAAATATATTGGCTTATTCTCTTCTAATCTTTTTTGAAACATATCTCTCTGAATCATCTGTTGCACAGTAAAGTGAGAAGCAAGTTCAATTAAATTTTTGAAACTAACTCGGTCATTCCATTTACTATTGCGTAAAATCTTAGCCTTATTTGGTCCAGAAAATTTTAAAAAGGCTGAAGCTTGTTTTTTATAAGCCTTAGCGTTATTTTTCACTTCCTTCCGAGTCATTTTTTTTCTAACAGCGCCTTTATCGGTTGGATCACCAATCATACCAGTAAATTCACCTATAAGAAAAATAACTTCATGACCTAGTTTCTGAAATTGAGATAATTTATTAATTGATATAGCGTTACCAATATGCAAAGAAGAAGCGCTAGGATCATAACCACAATAAAGCTTTATTCTCTCCCCACTCATTAGTTTTTTCTTCAAAACCTCTTTATCGGGATAAATTTTCTCTACCCCCCTAGTTAAAACATCCTCTACTAAACGCTCATCTGTTATTATTTTTGCCATATTTTTTAACATTTTTACTTAAAAACTTAATACCGCCTTTAAAACGGCCTGATAATTATTATTGTATATTATTTATAGCTTTTTGGCAACAAAAAGATGTTTGACAAAAGCTAAATACTGGGTGCTTTTTTCTTTTACTTTTTTTTAAAATATGTTATAATTTTAATATCTTAAAAATATTAATTTTATAATTTAAACTTAAAATTATGCTATCTTATCGAGCTATTTTAAAACAAGCTTGGAAAATCTCATGGAGGAATAAATTCCTTTGGTTTTTTGGCTTTTTTGCCTCTCTTGTTAGTTTCACAGTTGAGTCTAAAATAATGTCACGTTCTTTTAACCAAGAATCAGGCATCTCTTCTTTAAACGACTTAGTATTGTTTGTAAACACAGGCATCTTTTCCGCTGACGCTTGGGGTAATGCTTTAAATTTATTTAGAACTAATCCAGCAACAATGATATTGTTAGTATTATTCTTACTAATAATAGTAGCTATTGTTTTGTTCTTTGTTTGGTTATCAGTTAGCTCTCAAATCAGTATAATTAATGCTGTAGCTAAAATCAGCAAAGGAGCTAAAGAAAAATTAAGTATTAAAACTCTGCTTAAAGGTGGACAAAAAAGATTTTGGCCAGTACTTTGGGCTAACGTTTTAATCTCTCTATTAATTAATGCCTTATATCTATTAATTACTTTCTTATTAGTGTTGGTATTAATAAAAAACCAAGCCCTAACCACTATTCTTTACGGCGTCTTATTCATTATCTTTATTCCAGTATCTTTATTTTTATCCTTTATCGCCAAATACGCTATTGCTTCAATAATTTTAGAAAACAAAAAATTTGGCTTAGCCGTTAAAGATGCTTGGAAGTTGTTCTTCAACAACTGGTTAATAAGCATTGAAATGGCCGTTGTTCTATTCTTCATTAATATAATTATCATTATCTTAATATCGTTAGTATCATTTATGGCTTTTGCCTTGTTCTTCGGCATTGCTCTAGCAGTTAACATGCTAGCCTCTTCCCTATTCTTGTTCTGGATGTTTGTTATTATCGGCTTCTTATTGGTATTAGCTTTAATGATTTTAGGTGGATCATTTTTGAATGTTTTCCAAACTAGTTCTTGGACTGATTTATTTCTTCAACTTAAAGGCGAAGGTGGAACTAGCAAATTAGAAAGAATGTTTATTGAAAAATAATTTATGAGTGGATTTGATTCAATTTCAAGTTTGTTAAAAAAAGATAGCGATGATGAAAGTGCTCAAGCTAAATTATCGAACAAACAACAAGAAATAAAAAACAAAGAAATAGAAAGACAAACACAAGCCAAGGCTCAAACCTTGGGTTTGTCTTATATTGATTTAGAAAATTTTCCTATTAGCCCAGAAGCTATTTCTCTTATCAAAGAAGAAGAGGCTATTAAAAACAAAATCATTTGCTTTTTTTATGATGGTGAAAATGTAAAAATCGGAGCTGTATCAGAAAATGACAAAGTGGACGAAATTATTGAAAATATTAACAAAACCTACTTTACTAAAAGCAGTTTGTTTTTAATTTCCCAAAATAGCTTGAAACACGCTCTTGATGTCTACAAAAATATTCCAAAGAATAAAGAAATAACCAAAGGCGTAATTATTACCGAATCTGATTTAGAAAAATTTAAAAACGATATTAGCGATTACAAAAGTTTGAATGAAAAAATAAATGAAGTTAATGTCTCTGATGTAGTTACTTTAATGCTGGCAGCTGCTTTAAAAGTTAATGCTAGTGATGTCCACATCGAAGCTGAAAGCGCCGGCGTGGTTGTCCGTTTAAGAATTGATGGTGTTTTGCAAGAAGCAGCAACTATTGATAAATCCAAGTGGAAAAAAATAATTTCTCGCATGAAGATACTGGCCGGAGTAAAGATAAACTTAGAAGAACCACAAGACGGACGATATTCTATTTTCTTAAAGAATGATCGAATTGATGTTCGTTCATCCTTTCTGCCAACAGCTTTTGGCGAAAGCGTAGTAATGCGTTTACTCCAAGCTAATTCCGTTGGTTTAAGTTTTGATCAATTAGGCTTAAGAAAAGAAGCTTATGCAATTTTAAAAAAGGAAATTAGCAAACCTAATGGTTTAGTTTTAACCGCCGGACCAACTGGAAGCGGTAAAACAACTACATTATATGCTATCTTAAAAGAATTAAACCAACCTGGAACAAAAATTATTACCTTAGAAGACCCAATCGAATATCAATTACCAGGAATCAACCAAAGCCAAATTGACCCTAAAAAAGGTCTAACTTTTGCCAATGCTTTAAAATCAGTATTGCGCCAGGATCCAAACATTGTAATGGTAGGAGAAATCAGAGACTCAGAAACAGCTGATATTGCTATTCAAGCTAGCTTAACTGGTCATATTGTTTTATCAACTCTACACACCAATGATGCTTCTGGTGTTATTCCTCGATTAACAGAAATGGACGTCAAACCTTATTTCATTACCCCGGCTATCAACGCCGTGGTCGGACAACGTTTGGTTAGAAAATTATGTCCTCACTGTAAAAAAGTACACGATCTAAATGAAGAGGAAGAATTATTAATTAAAAAAATATTAGCGGTTATTTCACCCAAGGCTCAAATTGATATTCCATCATCTTTACCAACTATTTATAAAGCTGGTGCTGGTTGCCCTTATTGTAATGGATTAGGCTACAAAGATAGAGTTGGTATCTACGAAATTTTTACCATGGATGACAAGATAAAACAATTAACCGTTGACGACGCTCCATCTTTTAAAATACTACAACAAGCTATTGAAAATGGCATGATTACTATGTTACAAGATGGTATCTTAAAAGTTTTAGAAGGAATAACTAGTGCTGAAGAAGTCTACCGAGTTATTGGAAACTTTGATTACGTCGATAAGTTATACGATATCGCTATTTCTCAAACTATTGGTCGAGGAATAAAAATCAAAGCTGAAAATCTAACTCAAGCTCAGGAAATGCTAAAGAATCCAAGCGAAATTCCAGGAATGTTGAAGAAACTCCCAACTAAAGAAATAATCTCCGTTCTTCTTTCTTTATCTACTGAAAGTAAGGCTGGTGATTTACATATTGAACCAACAGAAAAAAATGTTAAGGTTAGATTTAGAATTGACGGCGTTTTGCATGACATTTTCGACTTACCTAAAGATATCTTCTTGCCTTTACTAGGCGAGATTAAAATACTAACTGGTTTTGAAACTAATGTAAAAAAAGCTACTCTGGATGGACGTTTCACCATCTTCTTGCCAGAGAAAAAATTAGATTGTCGTGTTTCCATTATCTCAGGTGGTTTTGGAGAAACTATCGTTATCAGATTCTTAACCGGAGGTGAAGAAAATCTAGATTTGGATAAACTAGGCTTATCAGAATATGCCCTACCAATTCTAAAGAGATCTATCAAAAAAACCAAAGGTATTATTTTAACAACTGGTCCAACTGGATCTGGAAAAACAACTACCTTATACAGTGTTCTGAAAAAGATAAATACTCCTGATGTAAAAATTATTACTGTAGAAGATCCAATTGAATATCAAATGGAAGGAATTATCCAAACTCAAATTGATTCTGAACAAGGTTATACTTTTGCAGCTGCTATGCGTTCTCTACTTCGTCAGAATCCAAATATTATGATGATTGGAGAAATTCGTGATGACGAAACTGCTAAGACTGCCATTGAGGCGGCCCTAACCGGTCACTTAGTTTTATCAACTGTCCATACCAATAGTGCTGCTGGAGCTGTTTCTCGTTTCATGGGTCTGGGTGTAGAAAGATCAATGTTATCTAATGCTTTGGAATGCTCTATTGGTCAAAGACTAGTTAGAAAAATCTGCCCTCATTGTGAAAAAGAAGAAGTAGTCTTAAGACCAGAAGAATTAGAGGAAGTTAAAGCAATCCTAGGAAAAATAAAAAACAAAGATTTCAAAATGCCAACTGAATTCAAATTCTTTAAAGGAAAAGGTTGTACTAAATGCAATAATATTGGTTACCAGGGTCGTCTAGGATTATATGAGGTTTTAGAAATTAATCCAGCTATTCAAAAAATGATTGAAAGTGCTGATATTAACGATTTAGAAATAGAAAATATGGCCATTTCAAATGGTATGATTAATGTTATGCAAGACGGAATTCTTAAAGCCCTAAAGGGAGAAACTACTCTAGAGGAAGTTTTCCGAATTACTCGTTAAATTAAAAAGTAAAAAATAAAAAATGTTAAACAAAAAATTTATTTCCGATCTTAGACAAGATTATTTAAACAAAAATAGTGAACGTCGCCAATTAATCAGTCGCTCTAATTTAGTTTTAAACAACTCAAAGAAGGCTATATTTGCTATTCATCGTGGTGATTTAGAAATAGCCCTGGAGAGATTGGTTGAAAATGAAGATGTAATAAAAAAAATAAAAAAAGATTTTGGTGAAGCTCGAGCTTTAGAAGAAGGCTCCTATTTAGCTGCCTTGGAGGAATACGTTGAAGCCCGTCTTTTCTTTAACTTTATCAAAACTGGAAAAATTGGACCAATAAAAGAAGCTAAAGTACCAGTAGAATCATATCTTGGGGGCCTATGTGACTTAACCGGAGAAATGATTAGACTAGCTACTAACGAGGCTATTGCTAAAAACTTTTCTGAGATAACAAGAATAAAGCTCATCATCAACGAAGTTCTAAATGAATTAATTGATTTTGATATCACTGGTTATCTTAGAACTAAATATGACCAAGCTCGAACTAATTTAAAAAAGATTGAGCAAATGGACTATGAAATCAATTTAAGAAAACTTTAAATTAAAGAAAAAAGATCTTATGAAAATAGCGTTAATTTCCGATATCCATGATAATCTAGTTAATCTAGATCTTTTTTTTAAACTAATTGCGTCAGAAAACATCGAAAAAATAATTTGCTGTGGTGATGTCTGTAATTTAGAAACTTTAGAAAAATTAGCTTCTGGCTTTAACCAGGAAATTATTTTAGTTTATGGTAACGCCGAGATATACCAACCAGAAGACGTGCCACAATTTACTAACGTTACCTTTCTAAAAAGATATGGTCATTTTGAGATTAATGATTTAAAAATTGGCGTTTGTCATGAACCAGCTTTCTTCCGCAATTTATTTGCCTTAGAAAATGAACTCAACTATATCTTTTATGGTCACACTCATAAACCTTGGATGTCTATAAAAAACAAAGCTAAACTAATAAACCCTGGAACCTTAGGTGGAGTTTTTCTTAAACCTAGCTTTGCTATTTTTGACACTGAAACTCAAAAAATAAAATTAAAATTAATTCATCAATAAATATGACAGAAAAGAATATTAAAACCGTAGCTCTCAAAGCTGTTTCAGCTTCAGCTGAAATATTAAAAAAAGAATACTATAAGTTTGAGAGAGATCAGATCAAAATTAAAAACCAACATGAAATCATTACTAAGTTTGATTTATTATCAGAACAAATAATTATTAAGGAAATAAAAAAGAATTTTCCAGATCACCGCATCCTATCAGAAGAACAAGGAGATGATAAAAAGAAATCTGATTACCTTTGGATTATTGATCCCATTGATGGCACTACTAACTTCTCCATCCACAATCCTTTATGGTCAGTCACCCTTAGTGTCGCTTACAAAAATGAAATAATTTTTGGCATTATTTTAGCTCCCATCTTAAATGAATTATTTATTGCCGAGAAAGGTAAAGGAGCTTTTCTAAATGGAAAAAGAATAAAAACCAAAGAAGCAGCTAATAAAAAAAATATTAATACTTTTTGCCATAGCCGAAAAATATCAGACATTAAGAAAGCCATTAAATATTACACTTATCAGAAACTACACGCTTTAGACTGCAGACAAATGGGTAGCGCTTCACTAGAGCTAGCCTTTGTGGCTTGTGGGCGAGTTGATTCTATTTTAATACCCGGAGCTAATAGTTGGGATGTCGGCGCTGGAGCTTTAATAGTGCAAGAAGCAAACGGTAAAGTTACTGATTTTTATAACAAAAAATGGAGCCTAAAAAGCTCCGATATTTTGGCGGCCCACCCTAAACTTCATAACGACTTGATCAAAACTGTTAAAAAGTTAAAGCTCCAATAATTTTTTTATCTCTGGAATTATAGCATCAGTCCTCTTCTCGGATAATTCCATAATTTCAAAAGAAATCTTCTTATTAAAATAAGCTTGTATCATAGGATAATCCGAATATTTAGAAATATTCGGATTTATTACAATATCAGAATCACTCAAAAAAAGTGATAAATTATATAAAGCAATTTCTGAAGTTCTAGTTAATATTTTAGATAACTTACTCATCTTGTTCTCTGCTTGATATTGATTATACAAATTAACTGAAATCACAATATCAGCTCCCATTTCACGCACAACATTATCCGGAACTGGTTTAGAGACTGCTCCATCAACAAAAAACTTACCCAAATATTTAACTGGCTTAAAAAGTAAGGGAATGGAAACACTAGCTCGAACCGCCTTAGTTAAATCCCCTTTTTCTAAAATAACAGCCTCACCAGAAAATAAATCAGTAGCTACAGCTTTGAAAGGAATTTTAGTATCACTAAATCTTTTATTCTCAAACATCTTCATAAAGCTTTTTTCCAGACGAGAACCGCTAAGTATTCCTTTTTTTAAATTAACATCTCTTAGATATTGCATCTTTTTACCTTGCTCTAAAAAATAATCCTTTTGCATTTTTTCTAAATCTTGATGTAGGGCATAATGAGCCCCAATGACAGCACCAATACTACTGCCAGCAATATAATCAATGGGAATATCATGTTTAATTAAAGATTTTAAAACACCGATATGAGCTGGCCCTCTAAAACCACCGCTACCCAAAGCTAAACCAACTGTTTTTCTATTTTTATTTTGCTCTACCATCTTATTCATATTTTTATTTAAATAATTCTTTCAAATATTTTCCAGTATAACTTCTCTTTTCTTTAGCTACATCTCTTGGATTTCCGCAAGCTACAACCTCTCCTCCTTTATCTCCCCCTTCTGGGCCTAAATCAATAATCCAATCGGCTGACTTTATTATATCTAAATTATGTTCAATTACCAAAACGGTGTTACCTTTATCAACTAAGCCATGTAAAACCTTTAATAAATTTTTGCTATCTTCAAAATGAAGACCGGTGGTTGGTTCATCTAAAATATATAATGTTTTTCCAGTAGCTGGACGGGATAATTCAAAAGCTAATTTAATTCTTTGTGATTCTCCACCTGATAAAGTGGTGGCACTTTGACCTAATTTTACATAGCCTAAACCAATGCTGTTTAAAATTTCTAGCTTATTCTTAACGTTTTTTTCTTTGGCAAAAAATTTTAAAGCATCTTCGATGGTCATCTCTAAAACTTCATAGATATTCTTTCCATTATATTTAATATCTAAAACTTCTTTCTTATACCTTTGACCATTACACTCGTCACACTTAGCATAAATATCTGGCAGAAATTGCATCTCCACTTTTACCACACCATCACCCTGGCATTTCTCGCAACGTCCACCCTTAAGGTTAAAAGAAAAATGTTGAGGTTTAATACCATGTTTTTTAGCCTCAGGTAAAGAAGCAAATATATCTCTAATATATGAAAAAACTCCAGTATAAGTGGCCGGGTTAGAACGAGGAGTACGACCAATCGGAGATTGATCAATATCAATAATTTTATCAAGATGTTCCAAACCTAAAATAGCCTGATGTTTTCCTGGCTCTTCTTTAGCGCGATAGAATTTTTTGTTTAGGGCTTTGGCTAAAATATCTATCATCAAGGTTGATTTTCCAGAACCAGAAACTCCGGATATTACAACTAAACTTTCTAAAGGGATTTCAACATCAATATTTTTTAAATTATTCTCACAAGCCCCGATAATCTTTAAAGACTTCCCTTTCGGTTGACGATATTTATTAGGAATTGGAATTTGTCTATCACCAAAAAGATATTGAGCGGTTAATGATTTTTTATCTTTTTTAAACTTTTTCAGGTCACCGGCAAAAATAACTTCTCCACCTCGCTCTCCCGCCAGCGGTCCAATATCTAGAATATAATCCGAGGCTAACATCATCGCTGAATCGTGTTCAATAACAATAACAGAATTTCCTTTGGTGTTTAAATTACGTAAGGTTTCAATTAAATTTTCATTGTCCTTAGGGTGCAAACCAATTGAGGGTTCATCTAAAACATAAAGCAAACCAACTAAATTTGAGCTAATTTGATGCGACAAACGTAATCTTTGTGACTCTCCGCCCGACAAAGTAGTTGCTGGTCGACTGATGGTTAAATACGACAAACCAACCTTTATAATATTATTTAAACGAAGAACAACTTCCTTAGCAATAGAATGAAAAATTTCTTTTTGGCCAGCATCTAAATCCAGCTTGTTCTCTAGTTTAAAAAAGTTTCTCAAATCTTCAATATTTTTTGAAGATAGTTCGCAAATATTTAATCCTTGAAACTTCACCGCTAAAACCTCTGGCTTCAATCTTTGTCCCTGGCAAGCTGGACAAACCACACTCTTCATATATTGGGAAATCTTCTGTCTAATATAATTAGAATCAGTTTCTTGATATTTATCACGTAGGCCTTGTAAAACTCCAGGAAAATGTTGATCACCGTTAAGGATTAAAGATATTTCTTTTCTCGACATTTTCTTTAGTGGTAAACTAATATCAAAACCATGTCTAGTAGCTAATTTTTCTACTTCCTTTATTAAATTATTTTGATTATCAAAATTATAATGCATCCAAGGCTTTATAGCTCCTTGAGCGATATTTAAATTTAGATTTAAAACACTTTCAGCATCAATTTCCATTTTTACCCCTAAGCCACTACATTCTGGGCAAGCACCTTGACCAGAATTGAAAGAAAAATCTATAGTTCTAAATTCTTCTCTTTTAAAATTACAATTTGGACAACATAAATGATGTTCTTCCTTTTTCTTACCCGATGCTTTCTTGCTCTTAGATAGCTCCATTTTGCCCCCACAATGAGGACAATGCGGAATTCCTATCTTAGTATACAAAAGTCTGAAATAATCATAAATTTCTGATATTGTTCCAACCGTAGAGCGAGGATTGTTACTAGCCGATTTTTGATCAATAGAAATAGCTGGAATTAAACCATCAATTAAATCAACATCCGGTTTATCCATTAAACCAACAAATTGACGAGCATAGGAGGACAAAGACTCCATATATCTTCTTTGACTTTCGGCATAGATTAAGTCAAAAACCAAAGAAGATTTACCAGAACCGGAAAGACCGGTTACTACCACAAATTTATCACGTGGAATTTCTAGATCAATATTTTTTAAATTGTTAACTCTAGCTCCTTTTATTTTTATTGCGTTAGACATTATATTAAAATAAATTATTAGTATTATAGTATGGGATAAAGAAATCTCATTAAGGCTAAAAAGAATTTATCCCAAAAAGAAACTTTTTCGTCAGAAATTATTACTAATCGAGAATTGTTTTTCCAAGACTCAATTACCAATTTTAAATCTTCAATTAATTTTTTGTTTTTGATAGACACACTAGATTCTAAATTAACATTGAACGAAGCTAAATCTAAATTCTGTGATCCAATCAAAGCAGTGGTATCGTCAATTAATAATAATTTAGCGTGGTTCATAGAGTTTTGGAAATAGAAATCCAAACCCACATTCTTTAATTTCAATATATAAGCGCGATTAATTCTATTTAATAACTTCAAATCAGTATCTTCGGGAATAATTATCTCAATTTTTACCCCTCTCTTTATAGCTAAATCCATTAAGGCCATTAACCAGCGAGGTGGAGTAAAGTATGGAGTAACAATAGTCAAACTACTCTTAGCTCCGCTAAAGGCTTCGGTGTAATAGTTTTTTAAGGTATAAATACTTTGATTTGGTAAATGTTCTAAAAACTGGGCTTTAATTACCTTAAAAATACCACCCTTAATCTTACCCAAAATATATTCATTTTTTCCGCCACTCATTTTGTAAGTATAGGCAAATGATTTCAAAATGTTTTTGGTAAGCAATGGACTAATCATCTTTATCTGCAAGTCATTCCAATTACTAGTACTCTTCTTCAAATTAACTCCGCCCAAAAAGGAAATTCTTTCATCAACAATAAATATTTTGCGATGGGTTCGACGAAGCCAAGCACTAAAAAACAAAATTTCTATTCCAGCTTGTTTCAGCTCTTCAATTAATTCTGGTTTTAATTCCGAACTACCACGAGCATCAGTCACAATAACAACCTTTACTCCAGCTAAAGCTCTCTCTTTTAAGGCAGCTACAAAATCATATTTCCCTCCAATGTCTAACAAAAAAATATACATTTCAATGTAGATTGATTTCTTAGCCGACTTGATTTCCTTAATCATGGCTGACCAAGCTGAGCTTGATTTTGTATAAAGTTTGTATTTCATTTTTTTAGAAAATAATCTGGATTCAATTATACCATACTGTTTTAAAAAGATAAAGGGGGCCAAATAAAATTATTAAAATAAAAAAAGAGCCGTTAATTAAAACGGCTCTTTTTTGTATATTTTTTTGGTATTTTTGAAGCTAACAGGCATCAATTCTTTTTTATTGGACCTATCATTTCTGATAGGCTCTCTTCTATAAAAGAAGAGCCGACCTAGATTTTTAATCAATGATTAAAAACCTGATAATCTCCCTAGAAAGGAGGTGATCCATCCACAGCTTCCGCTACGGATGCCTTGTTA
>CAYTEZ010000018.1:13834-15798 GCA_964437025.1 uncultured Gammaproteobacteria bacterium | reverse complement strand
TCTATTTATTAAAAATATTTTTGAATTTACTATATACTCCTTTTTGTGAGAATTGTTTAATTCTTTCTCTGGCATGTTTAGTTTTAACTGAACCTAACCATTGAGAATTTGGTCCTTTGCGATTTTTGTCAATTAGTATTTCTACTAAATCTCCATTTTTTAATTCGGCGTCTAAACTTGATATTTTTTCGTTAATTAAAACTTGGGAGGCTTTGTTTCCAACGTCAGTGTGGATAGCATAAGCAAAATCAATGGGAGTGGATTTTTCTGGTAGTTCAATAACATCACCTTTGGGGGAAAAAACAAATATTCTATTTTGGAAAACATTATTTTTTATTTCACGAACAAAGTCTTCGGTTTCTTGATTTTCTTTTTGAATTTCTAAAATTTCATTAATCCAGTTTGGTTTATGAAAATCGCCAGTTTCATTTTTGTAATTCCAGTGAGCCGATGGTCCATAAAGAGACTCTTGGTGCATCTCCTGAGTTTTTATTTGAAATTCAGTTGCTTTATTATCTAATCCAATAACAGTGGTGTGAAGACTGCGATAACCATTGGGTTTGGGAAGGGAAATATAATCTTTAAATCTATGGGGAAGAGGTTTCCAGATATTATGAACAATGCCAAGCACTTTATAGCATTCTTCAATATTAGAAACCACTACTCTTAAAGCAAACACATCATATATTTCATCAAAACGACGTTCTTTCTTTTGCATCTTTTGCCAAATGCTGTATAGATGTTTAAAACGAGCTGTGATTTCATATTTAATATCTGTTTTCTTTAATTCTTCTTCTAGAATATCTTTGGTTCTTTGAAAGAATTGGTTTCTTTCTGATTTTTTTTCAATTTCATATTTAAATTCTATCTCACTGTATTCTTTTGGATAAAGATATTTAAAACAGATATCCTCTAATTGCCATTTAAGACGCCAGATACCAAGCAGTCCGGCAATTGGGGCATAAATCTCTAGAGTTTCTTGGGCGATGCGTTGTCTCTTATTTTCTGGCAGGGCATCAAGGGTGCGCAAGTTGTGTAGGCGATCACAAAATTTAATATATATAATTCTAATATCATCGGCTACAGCCAAAAACATTTTTTTTAAATTTTCTCGATAACGTTCAATGCCACGGTATTTTATTTTTCCTAATTTTGTAATGCCTTCGACTAGAAAAGCTACTTCTTCACCAAAGTTTTCTTTTATATCTTCAATTGTTACCTCGGTTTCTTCTGGAACATCGTGTAAAATACCGGCAATAATAGTACTAAGGTCAGCCCTTATTTGGGTTAGAATAAAAGCAGTATGAAGAGGATGTTCAATGTATGGTTCACCGCTTTTTCGAGTTTGTCCGTGGTGGGCTTTTTCAGCAAAAACATAAGCTTTTTTGATGAGCTCGACATTCATATTTGGATCTGTCTCCAGGGCGCTGGCGACTAGTCTTTCTATGGTCATAAAGTTAAAGCAAATGTTTAAATATTTTAGAAAGTATGCTATAATACTCGTACAGTATATAATAATACAAAATACATAAATTAGCAATTTATAAATAATAAATTAAATTTAAATCTATGCTTAAAAATAAGAAGCTATTTTTGTCGTTTTTTCTAATTTCTTTAGCTTTTGTATCAATTTTTGCTTTAGGCAAAATTGCGTTTGCTTCAGATATTTCAGGAACAGAGGTGATTAAAAACTCAATAGTTTTAAAATCAACTGATCCACGAAATATCACAATAAAAATTATTAATATTGTTTTTGCCTTTTTAGGCATTATTGCCGTTTCTTTAAATGTCTATGCTGGTTTTTTATGGATGACTTCAGCTGGCAATGAAGATAAAATTGAAAAAGCTAAAAAGACTTTAAGAAATGCTTTAATTGGTTTAGCTATTATTTTAGCTTCTTGGGGAATAGTTTTCTTCGTTTTTAGAAGTTTATTCCCAGGTGAAAATACAGGTAACGGTTCATC
>CAYTEZ010000018.1:0-13734 GCA_964437025.1 uncultured Gammaproteobacteria bacterium | reverse complement strand
TACTTGGACATTTTCTGTTAGCAATCGTTTGGACTTAACTCCACCACAAGTTACTTCAGTTTTTCCTTATGTTGATAATGAAAAAGATGTAGAAGAAGATTTTACAGAGTTAGCTTATGCTCGTGGATCTTTCAATATTATTGGGTCAGGTCAGCCAGAAATTGGTACTCCTGCCCATTTGAATGGTTCAGTCGTATATACAAATTGGACCACTGCTACTCTTGAAGTCCAACTAAGCCCTTATTATAATGACGTCTTTAATAGGTTTTCAATAACAATTAGTTCGGATAAAAAGAAGGCTCAAATGGTTGGGGCTCAAATTGTTGGAGGTATTAGTACTGGTGGTGTTCGGTCATTTGTTCTAGATATAGTTGAGGATGGTGACAAATATAAAATAGTTGGTTATGATTTTTTAACCATGACTTTAGATGAAGATTTTGCTGCAGGCAATTCTTGGAGCATTAATATTGCAAAAGGAATTTCACCGGACAGTATTACCGTTGGTGGTGATGTTTATTATTTTGGCAGTGGTGCTGGACAAATTCCGACAGCCTCAGCCTCGACTTTAGCTGCTAATATTGCTAATTTTATCAACGCTAATAATCAAAACGTAATAGCTACTCAAAATTCAAACACAGTTAATTTGCAGGCTAGAGTTGGGGGAACTAGCGGTAATGGAATTAATCTTTCTTCGTCTAACCCTTCTTTGATAAGTGCCACATCTCTTAGTGGGGGTGTTAATAGAACAAGCGGCACTACTACTAAAGGAAAACCAGATCAACCAATGAATAGTATTATTCAAATTAACTTTAACGAAGCTATTAATCCTTTGACAGTTTCTGGAACTAGTGAAGAGGTAAAAAATTATATTAGAGTTATTAATTCCAGCGATAATAATAGTATTGTTCTTGGAAAATTTTCTATTTCTTCTGATTACAAAACAGTTGAATTTAAAACTGATAATAAATGTGCAGTTAACGGTTGCGGTGAAGATATTTATTGCTTGCCAGCTTATTCTAATATTAAAGTTGAATTAATAGCAGCTGGTTTATTTGATTGTGCTGGAAATAATAATAATTGTTCTAATAAGAGTCCATACAGTTCTTGCATCTCAAATATTTGTACTGATGATCAAGGAAAATATTATCCTTTAGCTAGTGTTTCTCCTATTTCTGGTATTATGGATGCTGCCGCCAACTCTTTTGATGGTAATAAAGATGCTTATGTTAACGGTCCAATTTTGTATTATGATTTAAATAATCCAGTCTCTTCTAGCAATAATCAAGGTTCAATTGACGCCAGTTACGCCCAAGGATCATTTAATATTACCAAAACTACTGTTTTTCCAAAAACCTATAAAGAGGTTTACACCACAGAAGTTACTGATTTAAATGCTACCCCGGCATATATTGATGTTACATTTAATAGAGCTTCTTATGACGGAGCTTTTGATGAGTTTGAGGTAAGTATTGATGCCAGTGGAGCACATATGGTCGGGAAAAATAGTGATACTGGTGTTACCCAAAATTTAAATGTGAGCTTAAATGGAACAAGAATTGTCGGTTATAGTGCATTAACTATGGCCTTGAATGGATATCATATGGATCAAACTGGATACATTGGTGATTCCTGGAGAATAAAGATAAATAAAACAGTTGTTTCTTCGGCTGATAGTATTACTATAGGAAATAATGTTTATGAATTTGGTAGTGGAACTGGTCAAATCCCAAAAGCTAAAGGAGTGACTTTGGCTACAAATATTACCAATTTTATCAATGCTAACAATTCAGATGTAACCGCTACTCAAGATTCAACTATAATTAATTTACAAGCCAAGGTTGCTGGAGCTAATGGAAATAATATAACCTTATCTTCCTCGGATCCATCTTTAATAGCGTCAGTTGCTTTTAGCGGTGGTGCAGATGCAGTTACTGGTTCTCCCAGCTCCATCCCAGGTGATAGTTTAACTTGGTCCTTCTGGACATCAAACAAAATTGAAACTACTCCGCCAACTATTCTTAGTGTTACCCCAGAAATTGGAGCTACCTCTAGTGATTTGGTTTCACCAGTAAAAATGGTGTTTAATAAATTGATGATGATGACTAGCCTTAGAACGGGGGAGATTGGAATAGATAATGGTAATGGAACTATTGTCCATCGTTTGGTTAATTTAATAGCTGGTCAATTAGTGGGTTATTGGATTAGTTCCGAAAATCTTGATGTTGAACCCTTAGATGGTGTCTATGATAGAACTACATCGCAAATTGATCATGCTAGATTTTATGAGGGTGCAGATTATCAAGCTCAAATTGGTTCCGGGGTAAAAGATATTTATCAGAATTGTTTCTACCCAAGTACTGGTATGAGTTGTAATTTAGAATATGATAGAACTATGCCTTATTGTTGTGATGGAGTAGCTACCAGTACACCTTGTGCCGAGTAGTTTAAGATAGGTTTATGGTTTAGTGCTGTTAATTTCATTATTAATGTTATAATATATAAAAATTAGTATTAAAAAAATTAATTAAATAATTATATTTTTCTAGCGGCTAAAGAAAACTGTAATTACACAATTTTATGGTAAAAGACAAAAAAAACAAGGATGTTAAATCCGAGGTAAGAGCTGAGGGCTCTGGTAAAGCAGAAGCCGCTTTGTTGGCTATGCAACAAATTAAGAGTAAGTTTGGTGACGGTGCCATTATGCGTTTCGGTGAGGCTAGAAAAACCAACGTGGATGCTATTCCTACTGGCTGTTTATCTTTAGATTTAGCTTTTGGTATCGGCGGTGTTCCTCGTGGTAGAATTATTGAAATTTTTGGTCCAGAATCTTCTGGAAAAACCACTCTAGCTCAGCATATAGTAGCTGAAGTACAAAAATTAGGCGGAATTGCAGCTTTTGTTGATGCAGAACATGCTTTAGATCCTGATTATGCTGAAAAAATTGGTATTAACGTCAAGGAGATGCTTATATCTCAACCAGATACCGGAGAACAAGCTTTGGAAATCGTGGAAACTTTAGTTCGTTCTAATGCTGTTGATGTGGTAGTAGTTGATAGTGTAGCAGCCCTTGTTCCACAAAAAGAAATTGAAGGTGATATGGGAGATCAACACATGGGTCTTCAAGCTCGTCTTATGAGTCAAGCTCTTCGAAAATTAACTGGGGTTGTTTCTAAAACTAAAACTGTTGTTGTTTTTATTAATCAAATTAGAAACAAGATCGGAGTTTTCTTTGGTAATCCTGAAACAACTAGTGGCGGTAATGCCTTAAAGTTTTATTCTTCAGTTAGAGTTGAAGTTCGTCGTAGTGCCCAAATAAAACAAGGAGAAAAAATAATTGGCAATCGAGTTAAAGCTAAGGTTGTAAAGAACAAAGTTGCTGCTCCTTTTAAGTCAGCTGAATTTGATATTATGTATAATGAAGGAATATCTTTGGCTGGTGATTTATTAGATTTAGGAGTAGAATATGATGTTATCAAAAAATCTGGTAATTCTTATACCTTTGGTGAAATAAAATTGGGAGTTGGTAGAGAAAACGCCAAAATAACTTTGAAAGGGCAAGAAAAATTGATGAAAGAGATTCGAGGAAAAATTATTGCTCAATATCAAGCTAAAGATGATAAATAATATTTAAATTTTTATGGAGATATTAAATAATAAAGAAGATTTAGAAAAGATTAAAAAATCTTCACGTTCTTTTTTTTCTGGTTTGATGGATTTTTTGAAAGAGTATTCAGTTTTAGGTTTAGCTATTGGTTTAATTATTGGTCAAGCTTCTAAAGATTTAGTTGACTCCTTAGTGGGTGGTGTTTTTATGCCTTTTATCCAACTTATAATTTCCAAGGATAAATTTGATAGTATGAACATCGTCTTTAAGGGCGTTACTTTTGATTTCGGAAAAGTTTTAGGAACATTTTTGACCTTTATAATTATTATGTTCTTGTTGTATTTTGTAGTTAAAAAGATTATTAAAAGAGAAGAGCTGTTGAAGAAGAAATAATTTAAATTATTAAATTTATGCCTAATATTATTTTAGGGATTGATCCTGGCATTGCTGACACAGGCTACGGGGTGCTTGAAATTGATAAAAATAATTTGAAATGTTTAGAATTTGGTTCGATTAAAACATCGCCGCAAGAAACATGTTCTGCTCGTTTGTTAAAACTAGAAAATGAATTACAAAAAATAATTGATAAGTATCAACCGGGCTTGGCTTCAGTAGAAAAGTTGTTTTTTAACTCTAATGTTAAGACCGCTATGACTGTTAGTCAGGCCAGGGGTATAGCCTTATTAGCTATTGAAAAGAATGGTATTAAACTGCTAGAATTTACACCTCTGCAGATAAAACAAAGTGTTTGTAGTTTTGGACGAGCAGATAAGAACCAAGTTAAAAAAATGGTAAAATTAATTTTAAATATAAAAGAGCAGATTAAGTCGGATGATGCTGCGGATGCTTTAGCAGCTGCTATTTGTGCTTCGTCTTGTCGTTTTAATTAAAAAAATGTCAAATAGATTAAAAATAGTTCATGTTGCAGTTGAAGTTTCTCCTTTTTCTAAAACTGGAGGATTATCTGACGTGGCTCGTAGTTTGCCCAAAGCCTTATCTCGTTTAGGGCACCAGGTTTCAATTATTACTCCGCTTTATTCTAAAATAACGGATAAAGATAAGTTTAAATTAAAACTAATTTATAAGGATGTAAAAATTGTTATTGATTCGGAAAATACGGAGATAGTTAGTTTTTGGAAGGGTCAATTAATTGGTGGTTTACCGGTTTATTTTGTAGAGAGCAAAACTCATTTTTCTAAGTATAAAAAGATTTATATTTCCGAGAAAGATAACGTTCGTTTTCTTGTCTTTTCGGTTGCCGTCTTAAAACTTTTGAGCTTATTAGATGAAAGTCCGGACATTGTTCATTGTCATGATTGGCACACTGGGCTAATTCCTTATTTTGTAAAGAACAATTTCCGTTATACTAAAAATCTAGCTAACAGTAAATTAATTTTTACTATTCACAATCTATTATTCCAAATGGGGAAAGCTTGGTATCAAGTTCCGGCTAGTAAAAAAGATGATGGTCGAAAGAAGTTACCTTTAATGAATGATCCCGAATTTCTAAATATTAATTTTGTTAAAAGAGCAATCTTGTCAGCTGACATTATTAATACTGTTAGTGAAAAATATCGAGAAGAAATTATGACCAAAAAGTTTGGTCAAGATTTACATCGTATTTTAAAAAATAGGGAAGATCGTTTATTCGGTGTAGTTAATGGCATTGATTATTTTTCTTATAACCCGCAAAAAGATAAGGGCTTATACAAAAAATATACTTTTGATAATTATTATTTAAAAGGAGATAATAAAGAATATTTACAAAAGAAGTTGGGTTTTAGTGTTGATAGAAGTACCCCAATGTTTTGTTCAACTTCCCGTATTGTTCACCAAAAAGGGTTTGATATTATTTTGAAGTTATTACCATACCTGTTGCGTTTAGATGTACAGATGATTTTTATGGGTGATGGAGATCCTGACTTTATTAAGCGCTTGAAAAAATTACAGAAAATTCATCCTAAAAAAATGATTTATCTGCCATATTTTCAAAAGAATGAACATTTGGAAACTCTTTTGTATGCCGCTTCTGATTTCTTTATTTTACCATCCAACTATGAACCTTGTGGTATTAATCAAATGATAGCTATGCGTTATGGTGCTATCCCAATTGTGCGAGGAGTTGGTGGTTTGTCTGATACGGTAGAAAATTTTAGTCCGCTTACCAATAAAGGAACCGGTTTTATTTTTAAACTGGAAGATGAATTTTCTTTCTTTGGAGCTATTGCCAGGGCATTAGAGAATTATAAGTATAAAAAAGTTTGGCAGGAGCTTATTGGCCGGGCAATGCGTAAATCTAGTAGCTGGGAAATACCAGCTAGAAAATATGTAGAGTTGTATAAGAAGGCTTTGAAAATTAAAGAATAAATTATGTTGTGGTTAAATTTTTTACATTGTTATCAACCAGCTAATTCTGATGCTTATAAAATAAAAGAGTCAGCTGATTTAAGTTATATTCGGATTATAAAAGCTCTAGAGAAAAATCCTCAGGCTAAATTTACTTTAAATATTTCTGGTTGTTTAATTTCACGTTTGTTGGAATTGGGTTATCAGGATTTAATTAAGAGAATAAACTTTTTAGTTGAAAAGGGGCAAATTGAATTAGTTTCCTCTGCTGCTTATCATGCACTACTACCATTAATTGATGAGCAGGAAATTATTAATCAGATTAAGGAAAATGAAAAGATACTTAAAGAGAATTTTCCTAAAGCTAAATTGAGAGGTTTCTTTTTGCCGGAGATGGCTTATAGTGTTAAAGCGGCTAAAATTGTCAAAAAATTGGGTTATTCCTGGTTAATTTTAGATGAAATTTCTTATGCCGGTAAAAAACCAATTGATTTTACTAAAGTCTATAACGACAAAAATTCTAATTTAAAAATTATTTTTCGTTCTCGTAAATTATCTAATACCTATGTTCCGGTTTCTATTTTAAATTTATGGGAGAAGAAGAATAATAATAATGATGTTGTCATCACAGCCTGTGACGGTGAGCTTTTTGGTTTGCGTCATATTGATCGTTCTCGTAATTTAGAAAAAGTTTTATCACAGACAGAAATAAAAACAATGCTGTTGTCTAAATATGTAGAGAAATTTAAAGTCTTTGAAAAAATAGTTATTAGAGAAAGTAGTTGGGAATCAACCGAAAAATATTTGGAAAAAAATATTCCTTTTCATTTATGGTTGGATAAAAATAACGAAATACATGTTCGTCTTTGGAAATTAGCTAACCTAGCAATAACTTTAAATAGAAAGTATAAACGAGATGATAATGCTTATTGGTCTCGTTGGCATTTAGTTAGAGGTTTGGCTAGTTGTTCCTTCTGGTGGGCTAGTGCATATAATTTTAAGAAGACTTTTGGAGCTGATGCTTGGAATCCAGATGAAATTGAAAGGGGAGCTGACGAATTAGTTAGATCTATTAGATCGCTAGAGAGATCTAGTTCTCGCTTAGAGAAGATGAAGGCAGAGGAATTGTTTTTTAATGTTAAACAGGAGGTTTGGGCTAAACATTGGACTAGAACTAAAAGGAATAAAGGGAATAAGATAAGTAAATTATTGGATGAGAAATATGTTGGCCAATTTTTTACCAAAAAAATATTGCCACTTTATCCAGATTTTTCTAAAATTGATCGTGTCAAAATTATTCCTCATAAAAATCATATTTGGGAGAGTACTTACCATGTAGTTTTAGAATTTAAAACAACTTTTTCTTCGGTTAATAATAAAGGGAAGGAGACTAAAAAAGATTTTTCTTTTTTCTGCACAGCTCATTCTAGTGAGCCACGAAAAAATGTTTATGATACTTTAAAGTATTTGTGGGACAGGGGATTTGCTTCTGGGTTTTTAAGTATTCCTAAACCTTTGTTCTATTCAAAATATTTTAATGCTTCTTTTTATCGAGGGGTTAACGGTGAGAGCCTTTTGAATTTTATCAAAGATGAGAATAAAGAGGAGATTGAAAAAATTATTAAGAAAACAGCTGAATGGTTAGTTAAGTTACACAAATTGAATGTTTCTGAAGATTTAAATTATAATAAAAAGAATGATTATATTAAAACAGTTATCCCAGGATACCGACAAATTATTAAAAGTGTTCAAAGCGTTTATGGTGGGGAATATTTATCAGATATTCAGAATATCTATAAAAGATTAATTGAAAAAGAAAATGATTTTCTTAAATCTAATCCCAAAAGATATTTGATTCACGGTGATGTGCATCCAGATAATATAATAAAAATGGGACGAAAGAAGATGGCCATGATTGATTTCGCTGATATTTGTTTGTCAGATTTCGCGCGTGATTTGGGTTCTTTTTTTCAACAATTAGATTATCGTTTTGCTAGACTGGAATATCCTGTAAGTTATAGTAATAAAGTTAAGGATTTATTTCTTCAATCCTATTGTAAAAAAGCTAGAATAAAAGTTGATGATAATTTGAAGGAGCGTATAGATTTATATTATAATTGGACGGCTATTCGAACAGCTACTTTTTGGCTGTTAAAGTATAAACCAGATCCGGAGAGAGCTAAACCATTAATAGCTGAAATAAAATTAAAATTAAGATTAAAATAATTATGTTGATTGATTTGCAAGTCCATTCCAATTTTTCCGATGGTTTTTTATCACCAAAAGATTTAATTAAAAAATTAAAGGCTAGTGGAGTAAAGGTAGCCTCTTTAACTGATCATAATACTATCGATGGTCAGGAAGAGTTTAGAAGAGAGGCTAGAAAAGCCGGAATTAAAGCTATCCCAGGGTTAGAGCTTTATATTAAATTTAAAAGAAGAAAGATTAATCTTTTGTGGTATAATTTTGATTTGCAAAATCAGGATTTGCAAAAAATATTGTTAAGTTCTAGACAGCATCGAGCTTTGCTTGTGAGACGAGCTTTATTAAGATTAAAACGTCGTGGATATAAAATAGATATAGATAAGATATTACCAGATTTTGGCAATTATATTCCGGTTAATCGCTTAGGTGCTAAGATAGCTGAGAATCCTTTTAATCACAGAAAGATAGTGGCTAGTTTAAGAGAGAAAAATGATGGAGAAAAAATAACTCTTCCTTTACGAGAAGAAGACATTTTGGGGGAATTATTTTTTAACAAAAAATATGGTGGTTTGAGTGAGTCCTTCATTGATTTTTCTAGAATACTTAGAATAAAAAAACAGGTTGGTGGACAAATAGTTTTTTGTCATCCTGGAAAACATAATAAATTTTCTAATAATACAGCTGACAGACTTAAAGAAGTCGGTCTAATAGATGGTATCGAGGTTCTTTCTCCGCATCATCCTTTGGGGGCAATAATGTATGCCCAGTTTTTAGCTGACAAATTAGATTTAATTGCTACTGGTGGTTCAGATTTTCATTTATCAGAGGGTGGTAATTGCTTATTGCAAGATTCTAGTGACTGGTTTAGTGTAGATAGCACTAAGTTGAGAAGAATAAAGGAGATTATTGGATAAATATTAAAAATAGTATATTATAGAAGAGGTTAATTAATGATATAATTATAAATATGCCTAAAAAGAACAAAAGAAGAATAAAAGAAGAGGAAATCTTAGAAGAAGATGATAATTTTGATGGAAATAGGGTTAAAATTAGCATTATTGCAATTTTAATCTTTGTTTTGGGAATTATCAGTTTTTTGTCACTATTTGCCCTATCAGGTAAATTTGGTTTATTTTTAAATAATGTTTTATCCCTGGGTTTTGGTTTTAGTCGTTGGCTTTTTCCAGTCTTATTGGTAGTTTTGAGTCTAGCTATTTACCGAGGTCGTAAATTTTTTCCTCATCCAGCTAATTATGTTGGTTTATTTTTAGCTTTTCTTTTTGTTCCAACTTTATTTCACTTTTTTTTCAAGAATGGCGTTTCTAAGTTTAAAGCAGCTGAAGGTTTAGGCGGAGGTTATTTAGGTTATTATCTAGGTTTTTTTGTAAAAAATATTTTAGGTTTTTGGGGAGGTTTGGTTTTAATTTTAGCCGTCTTAGTAGTAGCTTCAATTTTATTATTTAATATTACTTTATCGCAAATTATTGGTTCAGAGAGTTATGTCTTTAAGATGATAAAGAAAATTTCTAAATTTTTTGAATTTGCAGATAAGGAAGATAAAGTTAATTCAACTTTGCCCGAAGATTTAAAACAAGTAGAACTTTTTGATGAAAAAGAAGAAGAGGTAGAAGAAGAAATTGAGGAAGGAGAACCTTTATTTAGCAAAAAGGATATTTATACTAAAGAGACAGAGGCTAAGGATAAACAATTTGTTTCCGAACATGAGACTAAAGAAAAGGAAATGAAAGTTGATTGGAAAACTAAAAAAATAAAAATTGATTTACCATTAGATCTTTTGAGTAATAAAATTAATAAAGCTACTAGTGGCGATATTGATAGTAATATTTTGATTATTCAAAGAACTTTAGAAAATTTTGGTATTTCAGTTGAGATGGGAGAAGTAAATGTTGGACCAACTGTTACTCAATATACTTTTAAACCATCAGAAGGAATTAAAGTTTCTCGGATTACTGCTCTAAGTAATGATTTATCTTTAGCTCTCGCAGCCCATCCTATTAGAATTGAAGCCCCAATTCCAGGGAAGTCTTTAATTGGTATTGAAGTACCAAATAAAGCTAAGGCTATTGTTGGTCTTAGAGAAATTTTAGAGGATAAAGATTTTAAATTACGTACTAGTAATTTAATAGCAGCTTTAGGAAAAGATGTTTCTGGAAAAAATATTGTTTACGATATTGCTAAAATGCCTCATTTATTAGTAGCGGGAGCAACCAACTCTGGTAAATCAGTTTGTTTAAACACTATAATTATTTCACTGTTATATCAAAATAATCCATCTGATCTTCGCTTTATTATGGTTGATCCTAAAAGAGTAGAGTTGCCTATGTATAATGGTATTCCACACCTATTAACACCAGTTATTACTGAAGTTAACAAAACAGTTAATGCTCTTCGTTGGTGTCTTAATGAGATGGACAGAAGATACGAAATCTTAAATCAAGCTGGAAAGAAAAATATTCAAACCTATAATCAAGCCGGTAAAGAAAAAATGCCATACATTATTTTTGTAATTGATGAGTTAGCTGATTTAATGGTAGCGGCCTCTAAAGACATCGAAGGTAGTATTATTCGTTTAACTCAAATGTCTCGAGCGGTTGGTATCCACTTAATTTTGGCCACTCAAAGACCTAGTGTCGATGTTATCACTGGTTTGATTAAAGCTAACACTCCTTCACGTATTGCTTTCTCAGTGGCTTCGTTAGTTGATTCCAAAACTATTTTAGATACCTCCGGCGCTGAAAAGTTGTTAGGAAAGGGAGATATGCTTTTCTCTACCGCTGAACTTTCAAAACCAAAAAGAATTCAGGGAGCCTATGTTGATGATAATGAAATTGTAGCCATTGTTAATTATATTAAAGAAAAATATGGTTCAGCTGATTATTTAGAGGGAATTGTTGACCGGCAAAAAGTTAATGGTATTGCTGGCGTTGGATTAGATGGAACAACTGGAGATGAAGATGATCTTTTGGAAGAAGCTAGAGAGATAGTTATTGGAGCTGGCAAAGCCTCAACTTCTTTTTTGCAGAGAAGATTGCGCATCGGCTATTCTAGAGCGGCAAGTATTTTAGATGCACTAGAAGAAATGGGAATAGTTGGGCCATCTAATGGCTCTAAACCCAGAGAGATTTTAGTTTCTAAACAAGAATATGAAAATAGTATGGCCAGTGCTTCAGTTATGGCCGGAGTTCCTTTACATGATAAAAAAGAAAGTAAAGCACCGGAGGATTATTTGTATAAAGAAGATGAAAGTCCTTTGGTTTTTGATGAGGTCGAAGAAGAAGAGGAAAAAGTTGAAGAAGAAGAGGAAATTGAAGACATTGAAGAAGAAGTAGCCGAAGAGGTGGCCGAAGAGGAAGAGATTGAAGAAGAAATTGAAAAACAAAATAAAGATAAAGAAAAGAAAACCAGTAGCTATGATGATTTTGGTAAATTCTTTTCTCGTTAATATAAAATAAAATATGAAAGTATTCTTAGCTTACGTTAAAAAAATTATTCCTAGAAAATTATTTAAAAAATTACAACCAGCCTATCATTATTTTTTAAGTTTTTTATCCGCTTTAATTTATTGTCATCCTAGTGATAAATTAATTGTTATTGGTATAACTGGAACTTCTGGTAAAACTAGCTCTACTTATTTAATGGCCCGAGCTTTGAGTGATAGCGGTTATAAAACGGGTTACACCTCAACAGCGATGTTTAGTGATGGTGATAAGGAGTGGTTAAATGATAAGAAGATGACTATGGTAGGACCATTCTTTACTCAAAAAATGCTGAAGAAAATGGTTAAAAATGGTTGTTCTTATGCTATTGTGGAAACTACTTCCGAAGGTATTAGACAATTTCGGCATCGTTTTATTAACTATGATTTTGTTGTTTTTACTGGTCTTTATCCAGAACATATTGAATCCCATGGTAGTTTTGAAAATTATAAAAAAGCTAAAGGAGAATTATTTGCTCATATTAAAAAATGTGCTCCAAAGTATTTAAATAATGATGGTAAAATAGTTAAGGTAAAAAATAATCTAACCAAAATAGATTTAAGTCGAGTTAAAAAAACTTTCATTATCAATAGTGATGATGAACATGCTTCTTACTTTTCTTCTTTTTGGGCTGAGGAAAAAATATTTTATTCCGGTAATTTTAGAGATGATTTAGAAGCTAAAGTTTTTTTCTATAATGATATAAACATTAGTTTAGCTGGAACCTCATTTACTTTTATTTATAAAGATAAAGAAAGTTCTGAATTTAAACGTCGTCAAATTAATTTAAAATTGTGGGGAGAATTTAATGTTGTTAATTCGCTTCCACTTTTATCTTTAATTTATAGTTTAGACGTAGACACAGAGAGCGTGATTAGTTCTTTGGAAAAGATAAAAAATATTCCTGGAAGAATGGAGCTAGTTGATGTTGGGCAAAAATTTTTAGCTATTGTTGATTATGCTTATGAACCAACAGCAATGAAAAAAATGTATGACTTGCTTTATTTCTTAAAAGAGCAAATTTCTCAGACTGGTTATGAACCTAAAATCATTCATATTTTAGGATCGGCTGGTGGTGGACGTGATAAAGATCGTCGAGAAATAATGGGGCAGATGGCTGGAGAAAGATCAGAATTTGTTATCATTACCAACGAAGACCCTTATGATGAAAATCCATTGGATATCATTAACCAAGTAGCTAGCGGAGCAAAATTAGCTGGAAAAATTGAAGGACAAAATCTTTTTAGAATTTTAGACAGAAGGGAAGGAATAAAAAAAGCTTTGCAATTAGTCAGTGAAGGTGATATAATAATTATTACAGGGAAAGGTTGCGAGCAAGCAATTTGTTTGCCAAATAGCCATAAAGTTCCTTGGGATGACCGACTTGTTCTAAAGGAAGAAATCATTAAATTAACATAAGGTTATATAATTAAAATAATTACTTATGAAAAATAATAAGTCAGCTTTTACTCTAATCGAGTTATTAGTGGTAATAGCTATTATTGGTATATTGTCTACTTTAGCAGTCGTAGCCTTACAGGGAGCAAGAGGAAAGGCTAGAGATGCTAAAAGAATTACCGATATTCGTCAGATGCAGACAGCTTTAGAGTTGTATTATACTGATTGGAATGAATATCCAGCTGCTTTAGCCTCTGGCGGTAGTATTGGTTCTGGTACAGATATCTATATGTTGACTGTTCCAACTGGTCCTACACCAGCTGATGGTGATTGCGTAGAGACTGATTATTCATATCAGCAGTTAAATAGTGGCGGTAGCTATTATTTAGAGTTTTGTTTAAGTGGAACTACTGGTAGTTTGGGGGCTGGAATAAAGTGCGCTAGTCCTTTAGGCATTATTTCAACAACCACTTCTTGCTTTTAAAATATTTGACGCTTTTTCTAAAATTTGCTAAAATATAAATATAGGATACATATATAAATTTAAATAATATTTTTCTTTAGCTTATTTAAGCTAAAGAAAAAAAATGATTATGAAAAACAACAAAAAACAAGCTTTTACCTTAATCGAATTATTAGTGGTAATTGCTATCATTGGTATCTTGGCAACACTTGCCGTAGTAT
>CAYTEZ010000017.1:11936-16076 GCA_964437025.1 uncultured Gammaproteobacteria bacterium | reverse complement strand
CTAAAAAAATAAAACCAATTCATCCAGGAGAAATATTGCTAGAAGAATTTTTAATTCCTTTAAATATTAGTAAATATCGTTTAGCAAAAAATATTGATGTCGCTCCTATTAGAATAGGAGAAATTGTTAAAGGAGCCAGAGCTATCAGCGCTGACACCGCTCTTCGTTTAGGAAAATATTTTAATGTTTCACCTCAATTTTGGCTTAATTTACAATCCCAATATGATTTAATAGTTGAAAGTGAAGAATTAAAAACAATTTTAAGTAAAAAAGTTAAAGTTTTTGATTTAGCAATGTGTAATAAGTAATCAAATTTATGTCTAAAACTCAAATATTATTTATTCATGGCGGTGGAACTTTCAAGAGTAGAAAGGATTTTTTTAATTATATATCAAAAGTAAAAGTATCATTAGATAGTACCGCCAAATGGCACGGATTATATTTTGATAAGAAACTGGGAAGTAAATTTGAAATATTGAGACCGACTATGCCCATGAAAGATGATGCTCGGTATGAAGAATGGAAGGTATATTTTGAAAAACTTTTTCCGTATTTACGTAGTAACATTATTTTAATTGGTCGTTCTTTGGGCGCAATATTTTTAGCTAAGTATTTATCGGAGAATAAATTTCCTAAAAAAATATTAGCTACTTATTTAATCGCACCTCCCTTTGACGATACTTTACCAGAGGAAGATTTGTGTGGCGGTTTCAAACTAAAATCAGATTTATCATTATTAGAAAAAAATTCCCCCAAGCTTTATTTAATGTTTTCGGAAAATGATAATGTTGTTCCAATTTCTCATGCTGACAAATTTAGAAAGAAGTTAAAGAAAGTTAATATTATTATTTATCCTGATAAAAATGGTAATTTTAAAGTTTCAGAATTTCCGGAGATAGTGAAGATGATAAAAAATAATATAAAAATATTGTGAAATTAATTTTAACTCGTCATGGAGAAACAGAAGAAAATATTGCTGGTATTATGCAAGGACATTTACCGGGTAAGCTTTCTGATTCTGGAATTGAACAAGCGAAAAGGTTGGCTCTAAGATTAAAAGACGAAAAAATTGATTATATATTTTCTAGTGGTTTGGCGCGAAGTGCAGACACGGCTAAAGAGATTATTAAATTTCACCCTAATGTCCCAGTTAGATTTGTCAAAGAACTGAGAGAAAAAAATTTGGGAGAATTTCAAGGAAAGAAAAAGAGTGAGTTGGGTTTTAAAGAAGGGCAGTTGGCAGCTTCATTTTTGGAGCCAAAAAATGGAGAAACTTCAGAGGATCTATATAACCGAGCTAAAAGTTTTCTTGATAAAGTTATCTCGGAGCATCGTAATAATTCGGTTTTGTTCGTTGGTCACAATGCTATAAACAAAGCATTAATAGCCTTAATTACTGGAAAGAAATATAATGATATTTGGAGCATGGAAAATCACAATAATACCAGTGTTAGCATATTTGAAGTTGATGAAAATATGAATCATGAGATAATTTGTTTTAATTGTACTGATCATCTTTAATTTTTTAAAAACATGTTTAAAGAAGAATTTAAATTAAATATACAGCTAGAAAAAAGTAATTTAGAAAAGTTTGAAAATATTAACACTCCAGCTGAACTTTTTTCTTTTATGAATAATAACATCCATTATGGCTTTGTTGGTAAGGAGAATAATAAAATATGTTCTCCTGACTTTTCTGGTTGGGGAATAGGAGAGCAACCAGAGATTAAATTACAAAAGACTAAAGATCTTTTAAATAGCGGTTATGGAAATTGTTGGGAGCAAACAGAGTTAGAAAGAAAATGGTTTTCTAAAAATGAATATAAATTTAAAACATTTCTTTTAATGTTTGATGATAAAATTGATTTACAAAATCCAGCCCATTCTTTTTTAGCATATAAGGAAGGTGAGGCTTGGAATTGGTTTGAAAATGCCTATGGTGATAATAATGGAGTCCATAAATATAAAGATATATCAGAATTACTTTTGGATGTTTCTGACAAGATAAAAGATGGGGCTAAAAGAAATGGGGCTAGTGACGAAATGTTAAAAAAGGCTAGGCTCTATGAATATTCCACTTTACTGGACGATTGTTTAGATGCTAATAATTTTTTATCTAAAGTTAAAAAAGAAAGGGAAATTATATTATAATTAAACATATGAGTATTGAAAATCATCAAATGTCTTTTTCTCATGGGCAAGAAGCTCCAAAGGAAATAGAAAGTGTAGTGACCGCAAAAGGTTCTGTTTATCGTTATCTTCCTGATGGAACAACTCAGAGATATAAAACAGTTGAGAAAAAAGAATATAATCCACAAACAGCAATTGTTTTTGTGCCTGATTATGAGACTATAAAAAAAATAGCTCCCTCGTCTTTTAATATTGATTTTGTTTTGGGTGACAATGAAGCACAATATGAGCAATCTCTTTTAGAAAAGGTTCAAGGTAAAGGATCGCGCAATTATATTGTTAATGCTCAAGGGGTTAAATTAGAAACTAAAGAAGCTATTGAAAAAGAAACAGGGCCAATTTTTTTAACATTTGGTTCTGACGAAAAAGTTGATTTCTTTTTGCCAGTTTCTACTAAGCCCAAAGTTGGTTATTATACTTTTGATACTCGCAAATACCAAGATTTACAAGATGGACAATGGAAACGAGAAAGGCATTTAGGTAATAAGGTGACAGAAATAAGATATAAGTAAAATATATTAGGTAATTATTAAAAGGACATTATTTTAATCAAAATCTAAACACCCTCTGGGGTGTTTATTTTTATCCAAAAACAGGGTATAATAAGAGTGTTAAAATTAATTAATAAAAAAACTATGAAAAAAACATTAATCGTTCTCGCTGTCGTAGTCTTACTTATTGGTGGCTATGTATGGTCAACCTATAACAGACTAATTTCTGCTAATGAGGCTATTTCTAATCAATGGGCTCAGGTAGAAACTCAATATCAACGTCGTTTTGATTTGATTCCTAATTTAGTGGAATCAGTAAAAGGAGTAATGGCTCAAGAAGAAAAAATCTTTGGTGATTTAGCTGAGGCTAGATCAAGTTATGCTAATGCTTCTGACGCTAATCAAAAAGCAGAGGCTGCTACTCAAGTAGAGGGATCTCTATCTCGTCTTATCGCTATTATGGAAAATTATCCAGAATTAAAATCTTCTGAAAATGTTCAAACTTTAATGGCCCAACTTGAAGGTACTGAAAATCGTATTAGTGTAGAAAGAAAGAGATATAATGATGAGGTAAAAAACTTTAATGTAACAATTAAAAGATTTCCTACTAATATAATAGCTAATCAACTAGGTTATTCTGAAAAAAATTATTTTGAAGCTGAAGCCGGAACAGAGGTAGCCCCTAAAGTTGATTTACAATAATTGTAATGAAAATTAAATTATTAAGTTTAATATTTATTAGTCTTAGCATTTTTATTTGTGTAAATATTGCTCAGGCTTACTATAATCCAGGTCAACCTGAAGGTTTTGTTAGTGATTATACAAACACCCTAAGTGCTGAACAAGAGCAATCTCTAGAGAGTAAATTAGTGCAATTTGAAAAAGATTCCAGCAATGAAATAGCGGTTGTTATGCTTAATAATTTAGATGGTGATACTATTGAAAACTTTGCTGAAGAATTATTCAAAGAGTGGGGTATTGGAAAAAAAGGTAAAGACAATGGCATTTTACTTATAGTTGCTAAAGAAGATCGTAAAATGAGAATAGAAGTAGGTTATGGATTAGAAGGCTCTCTTACCGATGCCCAAGCAAGTTGGATTGTAAACGATGTAATGAAACCGGCTTTTCAAGCTGATGATTTCTACACAGGGATAAACGGAGCAGTTGATAAAATAATTGCCTCTACTCAAGGTGAGTTTATTCCTAGCTCCAATGAGGTTTCAGAAGCTACCTCTGATTTTGAAATAGTTCTCTTTTTCATCATCCTTGGTGTCATGTGGCTAGCCGCTATTTTAAGTAGAAGTAAATCTTGGTGGCTCGGTGGTGTTATTGGTGTTTTAATTGGTGTGGTTATAGGTTTAATTTATGGCTTCTTATACTGGGGAATAATTTCAATTGTTCTGCTACTTCCTATAGGATTATTATTTGATTATGGTGTCTCCAAGAATTATAAGGCTGG
>CAYTEZ010000017.1:0-11836 GCA_964437025.1 uncultured Gammaproteobacteria bacterium | reverse complement strand
AAAATCTAAACACCCCTCCGGGGGGTTTATTTTTTATAACAAACAGGGTATAATAAGAATATTAAAATTAATTAATTACTAATTAACGCGTATTAATTGGTGATTTTAAGTATATGTCATTAAACTATACAAAAAAAACAATGCAACATTTCCGTAATCCGCATAATATTGGGGAAATAAAAAACCCTGATGCTGTAGCTGAGGTCGGGAACATGGTTTGTGGTGATCAGCTATCTTTCTCTATTAAAGTTAAAGCGGGAAAGATATCTGATATTAAATTTCTTTCTTTTGGTTGTGCTTCTAATATTGCCACCGCTTCAGTGATGACTGAAATGGTAAAAGGGATGACTTTGGATGAGGCTAAGAAATTTGATTGGAAAAAGATTGAAGAAAAATTAGATGGACTACCAACTCAAAAAGTTCATTGTTCAATTCTGGCCGTTGAAGGACTTCGAGAAGTTATTTCAGCTTATGAAAAAAAACATCCTGAAATATTTGAGAAACCAAAAACAAAGAAGACTACTGTTTCTAAAACTAAAAAAATAAAAAAGTAATATGAATTTAATCTACTTCTACATTATACTAGCTTCTCTAGTTACTTCTTTGATTTCTTTTATTGGCGTTTTCTTTTTAAGTTTTTCTATTGAAAGATTAAAAAAAATATTAATGTTTTTAGTTAGTCTATCAGCTGGTACTTTGTTGGGGGATGCTTTTCTTCATTTATTACCCGAAGCAGTTGAAACCATGGAAAATAGTATGATGATTTGGTTTAGCGTTTTAGCTGGAATAATATTATTTTTTTCTTTGGAAAAGATTATTCACTGGCGACATTGTCATGAACCAAATTGTGAGACTCATCCTCATACTTTAGGGGTAATGAATTTAGTGGGAGATGGTTTACATAATCTAATAGATGGTATGATTATTGCTGGTTCCTTTTTAGTTGATATTAGATTAGGGGTTATTACTACCATTGCCGTTATTAGTCATGAAATACCACAAGAAATTGGAGATTTTGGTGTTTTAATTCATGCTGGCTTTAAATCAAAAAAAGCTTTATTGTTTAATTTTATTTCTGGCCTAGCTTCAGTTTTTGGAGCTATAATAGCTATATTTATTGGTACTCATTTTGATAATTTTATTAATTTTGTAATTCCAATTACAGCTGGTGGTTTTATTTATATTGCTTCCTCTGATTTAATACCCGAATTAAAAAAAGATGTTAGATTATCTAAAACTCTAAAACAATTATTAGGAATATTATTAGGGTTAGCTTTAATGGTTTTACTTAAATTTTTATTTGAATAAATGTTGAATAGATTAAAAAGTCATTTTCTAAAATTTGATTGGATAGTATTTTCCGCTGTTTTATTATTATCACTATTTGGTCTAATTGAAATATATAGTATTGCTTTAGGGCAGGAGACTTTAAGTTTGTTAAACTTCAAAAAACAAATCATTGCTATTATGGTAGCCTTGGTTCTTTTTTTTGTGACCTCATTTGTTGATTATAGTTTTTTAAAAAGTTTTACCAAAATTATTTATGGTGCTGGTGTTGTCCTTTTAGTGGCGGTATTGTTTTTGGGAAAAACTGTTAGAGGAACTACTGGTTGGTTTGATATTCTTGGTTTTAGTTTACAGCCAGTGGAGTTTGTAAAAATAATATTAATTATTTTTTTAGCTCGGTTCTTCTCGAACTCAGCAGTTCGAATGCGTCCTCTCAAATCTTTAATATTGTCTTTCTTGGGAACTTTTGGTTTGGTCTTTTTAGTTTTACTTCAACCTGACTTTGGTCCATCTATTATCATGCTTACTCTCTGGTTTATTACTTTGATATTAGTGGGCTTTGATCGTCGCTATTTCTTGATGATTATTATTCCAGTTATTGCCCTAGCTTTTATTGCTTGGAATTTTTATTTCAAAGATTACCAAAAGGACAGAATTTTAACTTTACTCAACCCCAGCGATAGTTCTTTGGCGGAAGGGTATAATGTTTCTCAGGCCTTAATTGCTGTAGGTTCAGGTGGCTTTAGTGGCCGAGGGGTGGGTTTTGGTTCTCAATCACAGTTGAAATTCTTACCTGAAGCCCAAAATGACTTTATTTTCTCGGTTATTTCAGAAGAATTAGGCTTTTTAGGGGCTGGTTTAGTGTTGCTTTTATACCTAGTATTATTCTGGCGTTTAATTATTGTAATTAGGAAGTTAAATGATGATTTTGCCATATTCTTTGTTTTGGGGGCTATGGTCTTGATTTTTCTTCAAATGTTTATTAATATTGGTATGAACATTGGAATAGTTCCGGTAGTGGGTATTTCACTGCCTTTTATTAGTTATGGGGGTAGCGCCATCTTAGCTAACTTTATGTTAATCGGAATTATTGAAAATATTATTATTAAATCAAAATCATAATTAATTGAAAAAATATGGAAATGAGTTTAAAAGTTCAAGTAAGAGAAAAAGATGAAAAATTAAATCCAGACTTTATGGCGGCTGTAGTTTATGGTCAATCACTGGAAAACATTTTAATCAAAATCAAAGTTAATGATTTCATTAAGGTTTATGACAAGGCCGGAGAATCAAACTTGATTAGTTTAGAAGTTGAAGGGAAGGGTAATTACCAAGTTTTACTTAAGGAAGTACAACGCAACGTGATTAAGGGTTTTCCTATTCACGCTGATTTCTTTAAGGTTGATATGAACAAAGAATTAACTGCTGAAATTCCATTGGAATTTATTGGTGAATCAAAAGCGGTTAAAGAACAAGGAGCTTTGTTTAACAAGAGTATTGATGAAGTTTCAGTTGAATGTTTGCCACATGACTTAGTTGATCATATTGATATTGATATTTCTGTTATGGAAAATATTGGAGATGTTTTATTCATCAAAGATATTAAAGTACCAAAAGGTATCAAGATTTTAAATCACTCGGAAGATGTAGTTGCTACAATTTCTGAACAAGAAGAAGAGAAGGTAGAAGAGGTAGCACCAGCACCAGCCATTGCTGAAACTCCAGCAAAACCAGAAGGAACTGAGAAAAAATAATATAATTTATTCTGCTTCCAATTTATAAAAAAATATGCTAAAATTTATCGGTATGAAGAAGAAAGCCGTTTCAATTTTAGCATTTTTTTTATTGGTCTTACTAAGCCCAAGTCTTTTTGCGATTCAAGCGGCTAATTATCCTAGCGATACCTATATTAAAAATCAATGGTATCTTAGTCGAATTGGTTTTGGCCAAGTGTGGTCAAAAAATTTGAATAACAAAGATGTAGTGGTGGCTGTAATTGATTCAGGGGTAAATATTGATAACCCCGATTTATTTGATCGAGCTTGGAAAAATAATTTTGAAATTGCTGGTAACAAAATTGATGATGACAAAAATGGTTTTATCGATGATGTTTATGGCTGGGACTTTGCTTCAAATATTCCTGACCCTCGACCTAAGGTGGTAAGTGGTAGTGATGATGGAGGCCTAAATCACGGAACTATGGTGGCTGGGATTATTGGGGCTAGCGTTGATAATGGTTTAGGTATCTCTGGTATTTCTAAACAAGCGAAGATTATGCCCCTTAGAGCTTTAAATGAAAGAGGTGAAGGAAAAATTAATGATGTTATCCGAGCGGTTGATTATGCTATAAATAATGGAGCTGATATTATTAATTTAAGTTTTACTGGTCTTGATTATAATGAAGGTTTTAAAGAAGCTATTGAAAGAGCCTATAAAGCCGGAGTAGTAGTGGTGGCGGCAGCTGGTAATAATTCTGAAGATTTAAGTAAAGATCCACTTTATCCAGCTTGTTTTAAAAATGCTAAAAATGATAATATTATCTTAGCTGTTTCTTCAACTGATACCTTGGACCAAAAAGCATATTTTTCTGCTTATGGTTCAGCTTGTGTAGATATTTCAGCCCCTGGTATTAGTTTCTTCTCAACTTATTTCTACGATTCAGAGAGTGATAAATACAAGGACTATGAAGGTTATTGGTCTGGTACTTCAATGTCAGCCGCTGTTGTTAGTGGAGCTTTAGCTTTGATAAAAGAAGCTAACCCCAAATTAAATAATCGAGAATTAGTTGAAGTGTTGCTCAAGAGTGCTGATAATATTGAAGCTTTAAACCCGAATTATACTGGACAATTAGGTAGCGGTCGTTTAAATGTAGCTAACTCAGTTAATTGGGCTTTAGAAAAATTAGAAAATATTTCTGCTCGCTTTCTATTATTTCCACAATCTTTAATTTCTTCTTTTAAAAGTAATGACGAAACTAAAGCTTTTAATGCTTTGAGAGTAATAAAAAGCAAAGGAGTAGAAGAAAATAGATATTTAGTTTATGGTCAGAATTTTTCTGGTAGTGTTAATATGACAAATATTGATTTAGATAATAATGGAACTCAGGAAATAATTTTAGGTACTGGATATGGCAATGGTCCTCAGGTTATGATACTCGATCAAAAATTTAATGTTATTAATCAATTTTTCGCTTATGACCAAAAGTTTAGAGGTGGAGTTAATGTGGCCGCAGGGGATGTTGATGGTGATGGTCAAATAGAAATAGTTACTGCAGCTGGAGTTTCTGGTGGACCTCATGTTAGAATTTTTGATACCAAAGGAAAATTAAAAGGACAGTTTTTTGCTTATGACCCTAAGTTTAGTGGCGGTGTTAATTTAGCTGTGGGCGATGTTATGGGAGACTTTAGAGCTGAGATAGTAACCGTTCCAATGTCTTTGGGAGGCTCTCATGTCAAAATATTTGATGGTCAAGGAATATTACAAAGTCACTTTTTTGCTTATGAAAGTCGTTTTGTCACTGGATCGAGTGTCAAGATTGGTAATATCTATGGTAAGAGTAGTAAAGGGAAGAATGAAATAGTAATAGCTCCAGGTCCAGGAAGAGACCCCGAGATAAAAACCTTTGATGCTTATGGCACTCAAATTAGAGGATTTTTAGCCTACGCCGAAAAGTTTAAAAATGGAGTTAATTTAGCTATTGGTGATATTAATAAAGATGGTTTGGATGAAATTATTACTGGTGCTGGTCCGGGAGGAGCTCCTCACGTTAGAGCCTTTACCGGAAAAGGGGAGTTAAAAGAGTCTTTTTATGGTTTAGAAGCTAATTTTACTGGCGGTGTCTCAGTTGGCTTTGTGGAACTCAATAATTGATATTTTTAGCTCATTTTGCTATAGTATAATTGTTAATTATTAAATTATTTATTTATGTCTTCAGTTATTTTTGATAAAAAGAATATTTTAGTAGCCGGTGGAGCAGGATTTATCGGTTCTAATTTATGTGATGAATTGGTAAAAGATAATAAAGTTATCTGTGTTGATAATTTTTCTAGCAGTCAAGCCAAAAATATTGAACACTTATTACCAAATCCCAATTTTATTTTTATCAATCATGATTTAACCACTCCACTTAACTTAGAAGAGTTGGATGAATTAAAAAAGTTTAAGGTTCCTTTTCAAGGTATTCAAGAAGTATATAACCTAGCTTGTCCTATGTCAGTGAAGAATTTTTCTGAGAATAAAGAAAAAACTTTGTTAGCTAGCTCTTATGTTGTAAAAAATGTTTTGGATTTAGCTTTAAAATATCAAGCTAAGTTTTTGCAATTTTCTTCTTCCGTTGTTTATGGTTTTAGAAATGGTGAAAAGAAAGGGGATAAAATTTCAGAAAACTTTTTAGGTACAGTTGATTTTTTAAGTGATAGAGCTTGTTATGATGAAGGTAAAAGATTTGCTGAGACTATGGTTTCTACTTATCGTCAGATTTTTAATCTAGATACTAAAATAATTAGATTATTTAGAACCTATGGTCCACGTATGGCCTTAAATGATGATCAAATGTTACCTGACTTTGTAAACAACGCTTTGAGTGGAGAAGATATTGTTATCTTTGGTGATGAAAATTTTTCTTCTTCTTTATGCTATGTTGAGGATGTAGTTGATGCAGCTATGAAAGTAATGTCTTCAGAATTGTCTGGCCCTTATAACGTTGGCTCTGAAGAAGATATTAAATTAAACGATGTAGCTCAAATGATAATTGAAATGACTGGATCTTCCTCTAAGATTGTTTTTGCGCCAAATAAGTTATTTATGAGTGAATTAAACGTTCCTGATACTTATAAAATTAGAAATGACTTGAGTTGGATGCCAGTTGTTACTTTAAGAAATGGCCTAGAGAAGACTATCTTAGATTTAGAGGCTGGTAGACAACAGGTTGGTTCTTATGGAATGTAAATTTATATTAAATTTATCTTATATTGATTGACAAAATCTAAATAATGATATAAAATACTATCATAAAATCCCTTATCGCTTCGACGATAAGCCGCGAGGCCCCATAAACTTTTGTTCTTGGGGCTTCTGCTTTATATAATATAATTAATATAAATTAATTTATGAATAGAGCATATGTTTACATTGATGGGTTTAATCTTTATTATGGTGCTTTGAAGGGTAGGAAGGGTACTAAATGGTTGAATTTAGATGATTGGTTGAAAAAAATGTTACCACAGAATGAAATAGTAAAAATAAAATATTTTACATCTATAGTTTCTGGATCTCATGATCCATCTAAACCAATTAAGCAAGGATTGTATTTGCGTGCATTACAAACAATAAATAATATTGAAATAATAAAAGGAACTTTTTTATATAAAAATATTTCAATCCAAGTTAATAAAGATGTTAAAATTATCGGCAGAGCACCGGAAGAAAAGGGCACCGATGTTAATATCGGAATTCATCTTGTTAATGATGCTCGCAAAAAATTATTTGATATAGCTGTTTTGGTTTCTAATGATAGCGATTTATCTGGAGCAGTAGAAATTGTTTCCAAAGAGGTTGGTTTGCCAGTTGGAATTATTAATCCGTTTCCAAAATTTAATAAAAAACTTTCTCAATATTCTTTTTTTAAAAAAATAATTCGTGAAAACCCAATTAAATCTTCTCAATTTCCTAATACGATGAATGATTCAAATGGTAGTTTTCAAAAACCCAATAATTGGTAGGATAAAAGTGATTTCTTGACTTTTTAAGATAGTTATTATATATTATTAATATTCTTTTATTGACGATTGCTATAGCTACCAACTATAGTTTTCCTTAAGGAAATATCTTATGCCTTGGTATGAGACTAAGTCAAAAAAGTATAATTAAGCGTTCTTGATTTAAATCAAGAAAAACTAGATGGAACCGCGGGAGAATCTCGTTCTAGTAATTTAAATTGCTTTAAAGCTTTTTGAATTATTGGAACGAGATTTTTTAATATAAAAATAATAATTAATAAAATAAAATTATGGAAAAAGAACAATTAGAAATGATGCGACATTCTTTGTCTCATATTTTGGCCCTAGCTATACTTCGAACTTATCCGGAGGCTAAATTTGCTATTGGACCTGATGTTGATAATGGTTTTTATTACGACCTAGATTTAGGTGAAATAAAAATTAGTGATTCCGATTTGAAAGAATTGGAAAAAAAGATGAAGCATATTTTAAAACAAAATTTACCCTTTGTCCGCTTGGAAAAAAATATTGATGAAGCCATAGCTGAGGCTACAGAGAAAAATGAGGTGTATAAATTAGAGATTTTGCAAGATTTAAAGAAGGAAGGAGAAAAACAAGTTTCTTTCTATCAATTAGGAGAGTTTTCTGATCTTTGTCGAGGTCCTCACATTGAATCAACTGGTAAGATAAAACCAGATACTTTTAGTTTGAGTAGAATCGCTGGTGCTTATTGGCGTGGTGATGAGAATAATAAAATGTTAACTCGTGTCTATGGTTTGGCTTTTTCTAGTGGTGAAGAATTAAAAGAATATGTTGATAAGATTGAGGAAGCTAAAAAAAGAGATCATAAAAAGTTAGGTAAAGAATTGGATTTGTTTTCTATCTCAGAAAAAGTTGGTCCAGGTTTAATTTTATGGCACCCAAAATTATCTAAAACTAGAGAAGCGGTAGAGTCTTTCTGGCGTAAGTTTCATCGTCAAAGAGGTTATGACACTGTCTATACTCCACATATTGGTCGTTCTTTGCTTTGGCAAACTTCTGGTCATTTAGGTTTCTTTAAAGACTCAATGTATGCTCCAATGAACGTTGATGGTGAAGAATATTTTGTAAAACCAATGAACTGTCCTTTCCATGTGGAAATATATAATTCTCGTCCTCGTTCTTGGCGCGATTTTCCTTTCCGTTGGAATGAGTTAGGTTCAGTTTATCGTTACGAAAAAAGTGGAGAATTAAATGGTATGCTTCGAGTTCGCGGTTTTACTCAAGATGATGCCCATATCATTTGTCGTAAGGATCAATTTGCGCAGGAATATCGAGAAGTACTTCGTTTTAGTTTTGATATGTTTAAAGTTTTTGGCTTTACTGAATTAAAAGGTTATTTAGCGGTACGTGATCACAAAAATATTCAAAATTATATGGGTGATCCAGAGATTTGGGATTTAGCTGAAAAAACTATTAAAGAAGTAGTAAGTGAATTTGATATGCCTTATGAAGAAGAAGAGGGTGGCGCTAAGTTTTATGGTCCATCACTTGATATTAAGGCTAAAGATTCCATTGGTCGTGAATGGCAACTAACAACTATTCAATTAGATTTCCAAAATCCAAAGAAATTTAAAATGACTTATCAAGGTCCAGAGAAAGAAGAAGAACCAATTATGATTCATCGGGCTCTTTTAGGATCGCTAGAGAGATTCTTCGGTGTTCTAATTGAACATTATGGAGCAGCCTTTCCAACTTGGTTAGCTCCAGTTCAAGTAAAGATTGTTTCCGTAGGTGAAAAGCATGTAGAATATTGTCAAAAACTAAAACAAGAATTTTTAGATTTAGATTTACGTCCCGAATTAGATGTTGATAATGAAACTGTAGCTAACAAGATTCGTAAAGCAGTTGGGGAAAAGGTTCCATATATTATTGTAGTAGGGGATAAAGAAATGGAAGGTGAAGAGCTAGCTGTTAGACGAAGAGGTCAGCAGAATATTGAAACAATAGCCAAAAGCGAATTTATCAAGAATCTTCTACAAGAAAATATTCCAACAATGTAATAGTTATTGGAAATAAAAGAGCCGGCTCTAGCAGAGTCGGCTTTTTGTTATTCATCTCTTTTTCCTATAGACAATCCATTATTAACACAGATAAACTCTAGGTTTTTAATTGGGATGTCGGTTGTCATTCCCATTTTAGGCTCTTCACAAGTAATCAACATTTCAGGGTATACTTGTTGGTATTTTTGAAAGGTTGATTTGTCGGCCCCAAAGGGAAGATAGCCAATAATTCCGGTTTCAGAAGTATCTGTTTTCAAACGCAGGGTTGCTTTGTAATTTGTCACTTTGACCTCCTTTATTTAGTTACTATTTCTTTTATTTTCTTAGCTAAATTAATAGCTGTTTTTAATTCATTTTGATGTAGATTTCTTCCAATAGCTGTTCCTCTAGCACCAGAGATACTTATTTGATTTTTAATTCTTTTCAAAAATTCAGTTTCTGATACCTTGGGTCCACCAGAACAAATAACTCCAGTATTTCCAGCAGCAGCAATAACTGCTTTATATTTTTCGGCATCTTTAGCTAGAGACCCGAAGGGGTAGTTTAATTTAACAAAGTCAGCTCCAAGGCATAACCCAAGACCAGCTGCTCCAGCTAAGATATCAATTGATTTTTCATTTTTAACATTTTTTCCTCGAGGATAAATCCAGATAACAGCTAGCATTCCATTTAGGTGAGCTTCATTTATAATCTGAGCTGCTTCTTTGACCATGATATTTTCGTATTCACTGCCCAAGTAAATTGTATAACCAACACCTAAGATATTTAAGCCAGAGTTTTGTTTGAATTCGCAGACATCATCAACTGTCCAAAGAGCTTGGCTTAGAGGATCTTGGCTTTTAATTAAATTACTTTTTCCATTTAATTTTACAAGATAAGGGATTTTTTTATAGGCTGAGGCATATTTAGATATAAGTCCTAGGTGAGCTGCAAAAACTCCAACGGGTGACTGACTAGCTATTTTGAATAAATGTTCAGGATCAGCATTATGAAACTTTTCTCCGAAGTCATCGTTTAAATGCTCAATCTTTTGATCGCCAGCGAATAGAAAAAGACGACCAGTATTAAAAGTAGCCTGTTTAAAATTTCTTTTATACACCTTCTGCATTTTTTTAGGGACGTTTAGAGGAACATTAATGTTCATATTTTTAAAATTAGAAAATTATGCTATAATTGTAATAGTTAAATTATGATATAATTATAACATTTTTTAAAAATATGGACAACAAAAAAGGCGAAGAAAAGTTTTCTATCAAAACTAGTAGCGTCAATATTAATAACTATAAGGATTCCGGTGGTCAATCTATGCAAAAACTAGGTTTTGGTTTTTGGTTTGTAAAGAATAAAAAAAATTTATTTATTGGTCTTATCATTGCTTTGATTTTAGTTTCAGTTATTTTCTATTCCAAATTTTTCTATAACCTTTATGATTATATTAGATACACCCCCGAAGAAAGACAGGCTCGGGAAGAGTTGAGTACTATTTCAGTTAATTCTGGAGTTAGTAAAGGAGCCTCCGATTTAAAACAGGGAACTCTTAATAGCTTTTTTAGCAATGGAGCCTATGATTTAGTAGCTAGTATTAAAAATCCTAATGATAATTTTTTTGCTCATGTTAGTTATTGCTTTATGGACGGTGATTTAGAATTAAATTGTTCTTCTAATATCATTTTTCCAGAGGAGAATAAATATCTAGTTTCTTTAGCTAATAAGCTAGAGAAGAAGCCAGGTAATTTAAAGTTAGTTTTGAAATCCATTGTTTGGGAAAGAATTGACTCTAAAAAGTATGGTGATTTTAAAACCTATTACACTGATCGTTTAAACTTAGATATTAGTGATGTAAACTTTAATTCGGCTTCCAGCGAATCAAGTTCTAACACCTTGTCTTTTAATGTTAAAAATAATAGTGCCTATAATTACTGGGAGGTCCCTTTAACAGTCCTATTGTTTAATGGTAATAATATTGTTGGTGTAAATACTTATGTAGTTTTTGAGTTAATGTCCAAAGAATCACGTAGTATTAATTTTTCTTGGCCTGGATTTACTTCAGGTGTGAGTAAGACTGAAATTATACCTGATTTAAATATTTTGAACACTAACAATTATATTAATTATCGCTAATTATAATTAAAAATATTTTTATGTTTACTTTAATGACATTACCATATTCACCAGATGCTTTTTCTAATTTATTATCCAGTGAAACTTTTTCTTTTCACTATGGCAAACACCATCAGACTTATGTTGATAATTTAAATAAATTAATTGCTGGTGGGGAAATGGAAAATTTATCCTTAGCTGATATTATTAAGATGTCTTTTCTGTCAGAAGAATTAAAGCCAATTTTTAATAATGCTGCTCAGATCTTTAATCATGATTTCTACTGGCAAAGTTTGAGTCCAGAAAAAAAAGAGATGAGTGAAAAACTGAAAGAATTAATTGAACGTGATTTTTCTTCAATTGATAATTTCAAAGCTGAATTAAAAAAAAGCGCCTTAGCTCAATTTGGTAGTGGTTGGACTTGGCTTACTATATCAGAAGGGAAGATTAGTATCTCCAATACCTCTAACGCTGATACGCCAATAGTTTTAGGAAAGACTCCGCTTTTGTGCTTGGATGTTTGGGAGCATGCTTATTATATTGATTATCGTAATCGTCGAGCTGATTATCTAGAAGCTCTGATTAACAATTGTTTGAATTGGGAATTTGCTTCAATCAATCTAGGGAAATATTTGGCCATTAATTAAAACTGTGGATTAACTGTTTACAACTTGTTGATAATTTAGGAGG
>CAYTEZ010000016.1:0-16521 GCA_964437025.1 uncultured Gammaproteobacteria bacterium | reverse complement strand
TTAATTGTTTAAACGCAAAAAAATTCATTTAGATTAATGATTTAGCTTATTTATATTGATATGTTAACATTTTTGGAGGAATGATGCAAACTACCACTTACCAAAATCATACTTAATAATTTTCTTTTTTATTGGACCAAAGATTAATACATACAAAACAGAATAAACTAAATTAGCAAAAACCTTCCAAGGACCAAATTTTTCAAATCTTCTAATAGAAAAAAATGTTCTTTTACATTTTAACATTCTAAACTTAGCTAGTTTACTAATTTTTTCACAATACACCTGATCTTCACCAATAAACAAACTTTCATCAAAACCACCAACTTCATCGTGCCATTTTTTTCTAGTAATAATTCCTGCTCCAACGGCCATCGGTTTAAAATATTGGGCACAAAAGACCACAAAATTATACACTCGACGATAAAAACGATAAAAGAATTTATTAGAATCAAAAAGCAAATAGAAACCAGCTGCTCCCAAATTTCTACTATTAAATTCAACCACAACTTTTTCTAAAAAGTCATCACCAATAATACCAGTGTCGGCATCAAAAAATATTATAATATCACCCTGAGCTATTTTAGCTCCAGCGTTTCTTTGGATGGAGGGATGTCTTCTTTCTTTGTCTGAAATAACAACCTTGCAATTAAAATTTTCTGCTATCTGAATTGTATTATCTTCTGAACAAGCATCGGAAACTATAATTTCATAATCCGAAAAAGTCTGTCGCTTAATACTTTCTAGCAACTTTGATAAATACTTTTCTTCATTTAATGTTGGAATAATAATTGATAACATTTTACTCAAATAAAGTTTTAGCAAATTCAAAATATTCAGGGTTGCCTCCTAACTTATATTTAAAATACCACCATTCCGCCCCCCAAAGATAAGTTCTTTTAAATCCAGTATTAATAGCAAACTGAGCATTGGCTTTGAATTGCTCCAAGTCAAAAGATTTTTGATATGTAGTATCATAAATATTTGGAATATTTTGTTCTGGAATCCAAGGTTCAGCTTGTAGTTCAATAACAAAGGTATTATTTAAATCCATTCCGGCCATTTCTGCTTTCTTAGTATAAAAAGAAGCGGGATAAGGATATCTAATATAGCCAGTTAAAGAATTATATACTACTCGATACATTGTACTTCCAAAAACATCAGCTATCTTAGCTTCTTTTTTCCAAAAACTCAACTCGCCAGTAGCTGTTATTATTATTGGTCTTTCATCTAGTGTTCGCACAAAAGCTACTTCTTCTTTTAAAAACTCATAGTCACTCTCTGGACAAACACCAAATGAATTTAATAATGGTTCATTTTCCACCTGCCAATATTCGATTGAATCATATTGTTTAAAATGAGAAACAGTTGCTTCTAACATTTTCATAGTTCGACTTTGTAGTGCTTCAGTATCAGTCTTACTTACCCAACCAGGAAAATGACACTCCGGCCAACGCGCTACCCTCATACCAGTATTTAATATAAACTTTACTCCTCTTTTTTCTCCCTCTTCTATTAAAAAATCATAATCACTAAAATCAAATACACCTGGCTGTTTCTCAACTTGGTCCCAATACACTGGAATACGAACGTATTTTACCCCCAGCTCATCTAATATATCAATATAAGCCTCTTGCCAATCTAGACCAATATTTTCAGCATATTTTTTAGAATAAGTAATACCAAAAAACCCGGGCTCATGTTTTAAATTAATATCAGTTGGATAATGTTTAGCTACTTTTAAAACATACCCTATTAAAGCTAAAGGAATGATTAAAAAAAGAAGCCACCAAAAAACTCTTTTAGGTTTTTTCATATATTTACACAGTTATAAAAAATAATCCTAAGCCTACAAATAAAATAGCAACTATTTTTTTTATAAGCACTGATCGAGAAATATCTTCTTTCAAAATTTTAGGAAAGAATATAGAAAAAAATATTCCAAGTATTAATAAAAAAGCGTACTGTACTCCTTGCAAGGCGTTAATAATAGCTACTGGACCTAAAAATACAGCATAGTTTTGTAAAATAAAACTAGCGGAGCCTAAAACCTGATTAATCAAAACAAAACCTTTACCAACCTTAGATGGAGCTTTACTTTTTTTCTTGAAGCTCTTAAAAATTTCCATTCTGCTACCTCTATCTAATAAAAATATAAGCACAACTAATAAACCACCGCCCCTAATCCAGATGAAAGCGCTCCAAAAATCTTGTTTCTGATAAGCATACTTGGTTGTTATAAAAAACAAAGAATATAATAATGATGAAGTTATGGCGAGTATTATCCATTGTTTATTATAAGTACCGGTAAAGACAGAAAATAATCTTTTAAAAAATTCTGAAACTTTTTTTCGACGACTTAATAAAAACGCAATAATAAACATACCAACTAAAAGAAAGAGAAAACCTAACCATTGGCTCCAACTGTATTTTTCTTTAAATAAAAATAAAGAAAACAGCATTGTAAACATCGGAATTATTCCGCCAACTACTACTACCACTCGGGAAGCTTCACCTCTCTTTAGAGCTTCATACATTGACCAAATAGCAAAAACAAATAAAGCCCCAGAAATTATATTTAATAATAAAAGATTAAATCCGGGCCATTTCAAAAACCAGGGGGCTAAAATAAAAACGGAGGCGCTAAATAGTGCCACTACAAAAGAATAAGCCTTGCTACTAGGTAATAATTTATCAACTACAAACTTATCACCCAAATTAACAACGGCCAACATTAAATAAGAAATTATTGTGAGAGTTAACCAATTCATAAGAGATTAAATAAATCTTCTTTGTCTAATTGCCTCATAAACAATTATAGCAACGCTAACAGAAACATTCAAGGAATCAACTCCTTCAATCATAGGTATTCTAATCTGTTCGTTGTCAGTCTTAAGCCATAAGTCACTTAGACCAAAAGCCTCGGTCCCAAAAACAACAGCAACACCTGATTTATAATCAATATCAAAATGGCTTTTTTTTGCCAAGATAGAAGTAGTTAATATTTTTATTTTTTCCTTTTTAAGCCATTCAATTGTTTCTGAAATAGAGCTAAGGACTAAAGGCATAGAAAAAATAAAACCAGTGCTGGAACGGATAACATTAGGGCTGTACAAATCTGTTTTTTGATCATTTAAAATAATTAAATCAACTCCTGAGGCATAAGCTGTTCTAATAATAGCACCTAAATTACCTGGTTTTTCTACCGCCTCCAAAATTAAAACTAAAGGATTCTTTTTTAATTTCAAACCAGAAAATTTTTGCACTCTACTAGTTGTGGTGACTAAAAAACCATCTGGATTTTTTTTATAAGAAATCTTTTCAAAAGCTTTAGTTGAAACACTATAAACAGTAGAAGCTTTGGTTTTTAATTCTTCTAAAAACATCCTGTCTTTTTCCTCTACAAACTTATCACAAAAATAAAATTCATCTATCAACCATTTATTTTTTACCGCCTCTTCAATTTCTCTTCGCCCATCAATTATAATAATATTTTCTGATTGTCTAAATTTAGCATCCTTAGATAATTTTACTAATCTCTTTATTTTAGGGTTAGCTAAACTGCTAATTTCCTCTTCTTCTTCTACAAATTTATTTTCTTTTTTAATCATATTATTTTTATATATTCTTTTTTTTATTTTTATAAACAAATACCCAGGCAGCTATTAAGGTGCTAATTGGTACTGATAAAACGATACCCAAACTGCCACTTAAAGCTCGAACTATTTCGGTACTAATGGACTCATTATTTAAAATTTGTTCAACACTGGTAAAAGGGTTGTCAGGACTAACAAATAGTATTAATAATGGTAAGGCAGCTCCAGCGTAGGCTAAAAACAAAGTGTTAGTCATAGAGCTAATATGTGAAATACCAATAGTGTATGCTTTTTTATAAACTTCCTTCCAACTTTGTCTAGGATTGGCTTCAAGTAATTGTTCGACTGAAACTATTTGCGAAATAATAACATCATCCAAAACACCTAAGGCGCCAATAATCATACCGGCCAGTAACATACCCTTTAAATTTAAAGACTGCTGTCCAATATTTATCAAAGCAAAAACATCTTCGCTGAAGGCTCCATTTAGTTTAGTTAAAAAAATAAATAAAGAAGAGATTCCTATTACTAACAACAAACTAATAAACATTGACAATGATGCTAAATGAGACCGGAGATTTATTCCTTCAGTTAAATAAATTATTAAACATAAAATAAACAGAGATCCAATAGAGGTTATTAGAACTGGATTAGCTCCAGCCATTATTTGAGGAACAATAAAAAATATAATAACAACAAAGGTTAACGCTAGAGATAAAACGGAACGCAACCCTTTAAAACGACCTACTACTAAAAGAAAGAGAACAAATATAATGGAAATTAAAATTAAATTGTCACTTCTGACATAATCAGTAATATAGAAGGAGAAAGGATCATTATCCGATGTCTTTGTGGCTAAAACTAAAACTCTATCTCCAACAGTATAAGTATGACCACCAATTAATTCAACATCTGATATTCCATAGTAGATAACTTCTTGATTTTTAAAATTACCTTCCAAACCTAATAGTTTAATATTTTGCTGAATTGTTTTTTGGCCATCATTATCTTTTTCAGTTTGCTCCAAAATAGCTAACACCTTGGCTTTAAAAATAATATCGTGATCAGATTTTATTCCTTTAGCTTCGGAGGCGTGTGAGATAAATGGTATAAAAAATAACAAGCCAAGCAAAAAAATAAGTTTTAACCTTTTAACCATATACAGCAAAATTACATTATTCTAAGTTTTTCAATTTCATTAATCTCACCTTTCAAAATAAGATTTTCAATATTGTATGTGCCCATTTTAGGAGCGTCTAAAAATCCTTGCATAGCCGCCTCAGCAAACCAACCAGAATCTAAAAAGTCGAACAACCATTCATCAACATATTCTGGGTTTTTACTATCAACCCCAGCACCAATACCTAGAAGCCAACGACGATTATAATGTTCTTGTGATCCTAGCGGTTCAGCCATGATAATAGGAAGACCTAAGCCACTATAAAAACTTAGCTCTGAAGGCTTGGTCCATAAAACATCAGTATCTCTTAAAATCTTGTTAAACTCTCTAAAATATTCAATCTTATCTGGATTATAAATTATCTTGATATTTTCATTATCTTGCAAAAAGTTTTTATTTAAAACATCTTGAAAAAAATCTTTAACATCCGCCCTTGAGCCAGCTATAACATTCATTTTCATTTTACCATCTTTGATTTTGTTTTTTAGTTTATTGATTAAAACAGCGCCCAACTTTCTTTGAGCTCCAGCTCCACCAACAGCAAAAGTAAGAGTAAAAGGACGACTTGGTTTTTTTATTTCCTCCTTCTTACATAAATACGATTCTATTAATTCTTCATATTTTTTCTGATAAGCACCATTTGGATCAAGAACTGCTAATCTCTTAATTAAATCTTCTTTTACTATTTCTTGATTTTCTCCAACGTTCTCTTTAGGTAAAGGAAATCCGGTAACATAAATATTTGTCTCCTTAACCCCATAAAGCATCAATCTTTCTTTTACTCTTTGATTTGGGGCTAAATAGATAGTATTACTCTTTTTGGGATTTATTGGGGCCCAAGAACGAGAAATATCAGCGTCACAAATAACACAATAAATTTGCCCTTTATAATTATAGTATTCCGCAAAATATACCGCCACAAAAAAGGTGGTAAGAAGTGGTAATGGTTTTTCGTTTAATTTATCAATCAAATTTTTTCCCAACCCTCTCTTAACTTTCTTAAAAAATACTTCTTGTTGAATTGTTCTTTTAGAAAGATCTCTTCTTGGATAGAAAGGTTCTATCCTTTGAAAATAATCCATCGCTGAAAAAGCTAAATCGCCGAGTATTGGAAATTCTTTAAACTTAGAAATGGTTTCATAGCCAGCTCGATCTTTTTTCCAGACTGCTATTTCTTTTTCCGTAGCTCCTTCATAATTATTAGCAGTAATTACACCGCCAGAACATGAATCAAAAAAAGGATAAGCCGCTCTTTGATGGCCATATCCCATATCAACTGAAACTAAATAAAAAGTTTCTTTTTTGTCTTCATTTTTCATTTTTTTAAATAATTAATTTAAAAATTCAACAAAGTGTCCACATCTTATCCACTATTTTATTTTGGCTAATATTAGCTAATAACAATACCATAAAAATAGAGTTGTCCACAAATATTTGGACTTAACGTAGTGGACCTAACGGGACTCGAACCCACGACCTCTTGCATGCCATGCAAGCGCTCTAACCAGCTGAGCTATAGGCCCCTAAAATTAATGTTGCCAAAAGCAACATTAAAAATATATTAAGGCGTTTATTTCTCTAATAAAGCATTAATAATATAAGAAATTGTTTTCCAACAGAAAGAAAAAGCGATCAAAAAACCTAAAATAAAACCAAGAATTAATGTTAAAAACTCACTACTAATCTTGATATTTTTGTCTTTCATAATAAAAGATATTAATTTTAATTATGTTTAAATTATATATTATTTTCGCAAATAATACAAATTAAAGTGTCCCCACCACGAATCGAACGTGGATTTAGAACTTAGGAGATTCTCGTTTTATCCATTAAACTATGGGGACTAAAAACTAAAGGTATCATATAATATTTTTTTATAAAATTCAAATGACTCTTATTTGAAACCTTTGACAAAAGCGAAATATTTTCGTAAAATTAAATCAGAATTAAACTAATTATTATAACCCAGGAACACTTTATAGATGTTTTGGGAATAATCAAAAAGTATGTTTAAAAAAGAAAGCGGTTTAAGCAACTTTAATGAGGCTGAAACCATTATTGGAGAATCTGTTCAAGTAAAAGGAAACTTTGAAAGTAACGGTAATATCGTTATAAACGGTATATTAAACGGAGAAATTAAAACAAAAGGATCTATTTTGGTAGGTGAGAAAGCTAAAATATCAGCTAATATTACAGCTGAGGAGATTAGTGTCCACGGCCAAATAACCGGAAATCTAAAGATTGCTGGCTATTTAGCTATTGGATCATCCGCTAAAATATTTGGTGATATTGAATGTTCACAAATTTCAGTTGAAAAAGGAGCTGAAATTAATGGTAAGGTTTTGCTAAACAATTTGAAGGGCAACAAAAAGGCGGAAAAAATTGTTGAAAAAAATGTTGAAGAAGAAAACGAAGATATAAATGAATAAATATGAACATATTCGTTTACGACGACTTTTTAGATAAATACAAGAAAAAGGTTAGAATAATAGAAGAGAAGTTAAATGAATTAAAACTTCAGGGAAAAATTATTTATCTAAAAGACGTTAAAAATTTAAAAGACTCACTAAATTCGGAAATACAAATGGGGGCAAAGACCATAATAGCCGTTGGTGATAATCAAACTGTAAATAAAGTTATTAACGTTTTAGCTAATGTTAGCGAAAAAATACCAGTAGCTATAATACCTGTTGGTAAAAATAACTCAATTTCAGAGTCTTTAGGTGTGCTAAATGAGAAAGATGCTTGTTGTATACTTTCCAGCAGAAGAATCGAAGATATAAAACTAGCTCAAGCTTCATCAACTTTCTTTATTAACAAAGCACAAATTAGAAACAAAGATACAAAAATATTTGTTGATAATTCTTATGAAATAATTCCTCAAAAGAACGGTGAATGTTTTATCTTTAATCTTCCCCCACAGAAACAATTATTTGAACATATTCATATCAATCCTCAAGATGATATATTAAATATATATATTGAATCTGGATCAAAAAACAGAACTCATTTTCTTTCTAAAGATATTGAAATAAAGAATGAGAAGTCTAAATTAATATTAGATGATTCTTCAGAAATATCTTGTCCTAGTAAAATATCAGTATCAAATCAAAGCATACCTTTTATAGTAGGAAAAGAAAGAAAGTTTTAATTACAAATAAAACAATACAACAAAAAGCGCCAGAATTAGTCTGGTGTTTTTTGTTACATTGTTCTACGTAGAACAATTTTATTATAATATTTAAATCAAGCGATTGTATTTAAGTTCAATTTCAAATATTAATTAAATAAAAAAACAATTATTATTAAAAAATACTTTAACATTGTTCTGCGTAGAACAATTTTTTTATATTTAATTTATATTAAATCTTTTTATATTGATACATATTGTTCTGCGTAGAACAATATGTATAGAGATATATTGCAAACTAAAAATATCACAAAATAAAAAATAAATTATTTAGATGTTCTACGTAGAACAATTCAAAAAAAATACTATATCTCTATATTAGTGATAATGTATTATTGCTTTTATATAATTATTTAATAAAACAAAAAAGGATTGTTCTACGTAGAACAATCCTTAACTCAAATAATAAATAGTTTATAGAAACACAATATTGTTCTGCGTAGAACAATATTACTTAATCACCTTTACTATGTTTTCTGCTTTCTTATGAGATTTGAATACTAATAATTGTTGAATAGCTGTAAACAGTGTTGTTAAAAACCAATATAGAGTTAAACCGGCTGGAAAACCAATACCCATAACAATTGTTATTAAAGGCATCACATACAACATTTGCTTATTCATTATAGAAAGCATATTTTCATCCTTTGAATCATTTGTTTTAATTTCTGGTCTTTTTGATTGTAACATTTTACCCTGCCAAAATTGGGCTAAACCGGCCAATACTGCTAAAAATATACTTCTTTTTGATAAATCAAATATTCCAAAGCTTATAGTATTAATAACTTCAGGATTATGAACGAAGGAATATAATAAGTCTAGATGGTTCTGGGCAAAACCATCTCTAAATACTCTCCAGATAGCAATTAAAAATGGCAACTGAATAATAAGTGGTAAACAAGAAGAAAAAGGATTAACTTTATTTTCTTTATACAGTTGCATTAAAGCTAAACTCATCGCTTGTTGATCATCTTTAAACTTTGCTTTTAATTCATCAATCTTTGGCTGTAATTCTTGCAAAGCTTTTTGAGATTTAATTGATTTTTTAGATAAAGGCCACATTATTAACTTTATTATTAAAGTTATAATTATAATAGCTACACCCAAATCACCAACTATATTGTACACAAAAACCGACAGGTTAAGAATTGGTTGATAAAATATTGTTATAAAAAGTCCGTTCATAAAATGTTTATAATATAAATTTTAATTTTTTTATTTTAATGGATCATGCCCACCTTTATTAAAGGGGTTGCATCTTATTATTCTCCAAATAGCTTTAGACCAGCCCTTGACAAAACCGTACTTTTCTATCGCTTGTATTCCATATTCCGAACAGGTGGGCGTAAATTTACAATAACCATGCGGGAAGAAGTTCTTCGAAAAACCGTGATCGGGTGATAATATCTTTTGATAAATTTTTATAAAATAAATACTTATTCTTTTTGGAAAATCAAAGATCAATTTTAGATAATCAAAAAAATTCATATTTTATTTTATAATCTTAGCTCGAGTAAACAAATCTTCTAAAGATTTTTTTATAATCCCAAACTCCTGATTATTAGTGTCCTTTTTCGCTATTAAAAGCAGATCAAATCCATTTTTTAATTCTTCCTTTTTAGAATAAAAAATAGCTCTAACTCTTCGTTTAAGCTTATTTCTATCTACTGATTTTTTGCTAACCTTAGCTGAAATAACAACGCAAAGTCGGTTTAATTCAGTGCTATTTTTTTTAGTTTTTAAAGTAAAAAACTGATCATAAAAAGATCTTCCTTCTTTAAAAACACCTTCTATTTCTTTGGTTTTTCTAAGACGATTTTCTTTTTTTAGCATTTGAATACTATTAGGTTTTTAAGCAAATACTATTTACTCAAAACCTGACGCCCCTTATCTCTTCGTCGTTTTAAAACGTCTTGGCCGTCTTTAGTTTGCATTCTCTTTAAAAAACCATGTTTTTTCTTAGCTCTTTTAGCATTAGGTTGATATGTTCTTTGTGGCATACAAAAAAAATAATTAGCAATAATTATTTTAAATAATTATAATTTTATTAGTATGTAAATTATATTGAAATAACAATTTTTTGTCAACTAAAGTGCCTTTTTATTGACAATTGCCACTCATTTCTTTAGGAAAGTTATATTTTGTCATAATTTGGCAATCTGGATCACCCTCTCCATACCAAACAATTTCAACGTCATTGTTTGAGGTAATAGCATAAAAATAAACTTTATTTTGGTTTTTATCTACTAGTTTATCACTCAAAAAAACTCCGTTAATAAAGCCTGGTGTTTCTCGAGCAATTATAACTGATGAATTTTCGGAAGAAATTGAAAATTTTTCTGCTAAAATATTTTTTATAATATTTTCTCTTTCAGTAAAAGAATTATTTTCAAAAAAAGTTTCCTTTTTATTATTACTAGTTTTATCATTTTTATTATTTTTTAAACTTGTAATAATAAGCAATAAAATCAAGGCTAAAACAACAATTAAACCTAAAGAAATTAATATTTTTTTTGACATCTTCATAGTATTTATAATTATTTTTTATACTTATATTATAACACACTTTTTTAAAAAAATAAATTTTTTATTTTTTATTTAAAATGTTATAATATAAATATGATTATAAGTATTAGTGGAACTCAAGGTTCCGGAAAAAGCACAATTGCTCAAAAGCTATCCGAAAAATTAGGTTGGCCTCGTTATTATATGGGCGGACTAAGAAGAGAGGCAGCTTTAAAACGTGGCTTAACTTTAGCTGAATATAATAAATTAGGAGAAGATGATCCTAGCACCGATTTAGAAGTAGATAATTACCAAAAAGAGTTAGGGGAAAAAGAAGACAATTTTATAATAGAAGGCCGAACTTCTTGGTATTTTATTCCTCATTCTTTAAAATTATACATTGATGTTAAGAAGGAAATTGGGGCTAAGCGTATATTTGACAACCTACAAATTAAAAACAACCGGAACGAAGATAATAATCTTAACTCATTGGAAGATGTATTAAAAAGCAATATTGAGAGACAAAAAAGTGATGAAAAAAGATATAAAAAATACTTTAATATTGATGTTTATGACAAAAATAACTATGATTTTTATATAGATACCAGTGATTTAAACCCCGAAGAAGCTTTTAATAAGTGTTTTGCTTTTATATCTCAAAAAATAACTGAAGAACAAACAAAAAAGGGCTCTATTTAGGGTTATTGACAAATAATAAATAACAATATAATATATGAAAGCAAGATATTTTTCTTGTTTTTAATTTTATAAGTTTAAATAAAAATATGTCTGAAAATAAAGAGCAAAAGGTTGTTAATATGGATTTAAAACCAGGAATGACCGTTAGAGTTTACCAAAAAATTAAAGAGTTAAATACTAAGGGAGAAGAAAAAGAAAGAGTTCAATACTTTGAAGGTATTATTATTGCTAAAAAACATGGTAAGGAAGCTGGTGGAACCATAACAGTTAGAAAGGTTTCTGATGGAGTTGGAGTAGAGAAGATCTTCCCATTAAATTTACCTACAATTACCAAGATTGAAATAAAAAAGATTGCTGAGGTTCGTCGAGCAAAATTAAATTTCCTAAAAACTGGTTACAAGAAAAAACTAAAAGAAAGAGTTGTTAAAGCAGAAAAGTAATTTTAGCCGAGGTGGTGAAATTGGTAGACACACAAGCTTGAGGGGCTTGTAGGGGTAGCCCTGTGCAGGTTCAAATCCTGTTCTCGGCACTCACATTTAGGGCGCATAGCTCAGTTGGCTAGAGCACTTCGTTTACACCGAAGGGGTCCAGGGTTCGAATCCTTGTGCGCCCACATAAAAAGACGGGTTTTACCTGTCTTTTTTAGTATTGAAAAAATAAAAGTAATGTGTTAAGCTTTTCTAAAATAAGCAAATTAACAACAGTATTCACCAAAATAAAAAAGCCATGCAAATATTACCAACCTTACTATGGCCAGCCACGATATTTGTTTCGTCGGCAGTAGCCTTAAATTACTTTATTATAAAAAGTGATTTAACAAACATAAAAAAACTGATTAGTGGTTTTATTAACATTCTAATGTTAGTAACCACATGTTTCATGTTTGCTTTAATGACAACCAGTTCTTTTAAAGAAACTGTTGGAGTTTTAAAACTTAATCAGGTCTTATTGTTTGTTGTTTTTTCTTTACAATTGATATTATCCATTATAATATCATTAAAAATCACACCATTTTTAGACTCACTTAGAAGTAACCAAGAGAAAGAAAAGGAAGAAGGAAATGCTTTTTGGTGTTTATTAATTTTTTTAATACTATCGGCCATAATTTTTATTAAATATTATAGTTTATAGCTAATATTTTAAAAATCACCCAAAAAAAATACAAAGCAGTCAGATAATTGACTGCTTTTTTATATACTAAAACAAAATATATATTAATTATCCACAACTTATAAACAGTTTTTAAACAAGGCTTAAATTGTTTTATTTATCTTTTTCCAGTATAATAAGTATTGATTTAAAAAATTATTTTCATCTAAAAAATATGAATAATGAGCAAATTTGGCAAGCCGTTTTAGGAGAACTAGAAATAGGTATTTCTCGAGTTAATTTTATAACTTGGTTTAAAAATACTTTTATATATTCTATAGAAGACGGTCGAGTAACAATTTCTGTCCCAAATGATTTTACTAAAAGATGGTTGGAACAAAAATACTACAAAGCCATTAAAAGCTCTATAGAAAAAATTAGTGAAAATAAAATTAAAGAAATTGATTTTAAAATTAATTTAAAAAAGGAAGAATCTAAAACCGAAATTAAAGAAAAAGAAGTAAAGACAGAAGAGAAAAAAAGTTATTCAATTTCATCAGAAAACAATGAAGTTAAATTGAGTGTTACCCGCTTTGGTTTAAATCCTAAATATTGTTTTTCTAACTTCATAGTTGGAAAAGCCACTGAACTAGCTTATGCTGCTTGCCAAGCTATAGTTAATAATCCTGGTAAGGCTTATAACCCATTATTTATCTATGGTGGTGTGGGCCTTGGAAAAACTCATCTTCTTCAAGCTATTGGAAATGAATTAGCTAAGAACGGAAAAAAGGTTTTATATACTACCAGTGAACAATTTACTAATAATTATATTGATTCAATCAAAGGTGGAAAAGCTAAAGAGTTTAAAAATCAATATCGCAATGTTGATTTGTTGTTAGTTGATGATGTTCAATTCATGGGCGGTAAAGATGGAACTCAAGAAGAGTTTTTCCACACCTTTAATGAACTACAACAAGGAGATAAGCAGATTGTTCTATCATCAGATCGACCACCAAAAGCTATTCCAGCTATTGAAAAAAGGTTAATTTCTCGCTTTGAATCTGGTATGGTAGCTGATGTTGGCAGACCTGATGTTGAAACAAAAATAGCTATTTTAGAAAAGAAAGCCAAAGAAAAGAATTATATTATAGAAGAAGAAATTTTAAATTATATTGCTGACAGCATCCAAAACAATATTAGAGAACTAGAGGGAGCTTTAAACAAAATTATAGCTTACCATGAATTTCATAATTTAAAACCAACTTTAAAAATAGTTAAAAATATTTTAAATGATTTAACTAATAACAATCAGATTAAACCAATATCTAATAAAGATGTTATTGAAACAGTTTGCCAATTTTATAATATTAGCGTTAAAGAGTTAACCGGAGACAAAAGAAAGAAGGAATTAGTTAACCCTCGTCAAATTGCTATATATATAATGAGAGAAGAACTAAAAACCTCTTATCCAACAATTGGTGAAGAACTTGGTGGAAGAGATCACACTACCGCTATGCACGCTTATAATAAAATACAAAAAGAGAAAGAAGAAAATGAAAAATTAAATCAAGATATTCAATCAATCAAACAATTGCTTTACGGATCTTTTTAGAAATGGTGGATAAGTTATTAATAAACGGTGCGTTTACTGTTTAAAAAATATGAATTGTTTTTTACAAATTGTTGATAAGTTTTCCAAAAAAATAAATATCCACAATTCATATCTTTTCAATCAACATTCAAACACAGGCTTATTAACAGGCAAAACAGTAACTTCAATCAATAAAATCAAGCAAAAATAAAAAAAGTCAAAGTTATCAACAAGCCTTATTATTACTATTATTTAATATATATAAAATATATAAGAAAATATATAAAACAAACATATGAAATTTATAATTCTAAAAGAAAACCTAAAACAAGGTTTGGCCACAGTAGCTCATTTAAGTAGCAAGAATATAAATTTGCCAATACTTAACAACGTTTTAATTAAAGCAAAAAAAGACGGAGTTGAATTAACTTCAACCAATTTAGAAATAAGTATTAATAACTCAATACGAGCTAAGGTTGAAGTCGAGGGGGAATTTACGGTTGATTCTAAGGTTATAAATGAGTATGTTAGTTTATTACCGGATGATAAAATAGAAATAGAATTAAAAAGTGATGAGTTGAGTGTTAAGTGTCAAAACTATAAAACAAAAATAAAAGGTCAGGAGGCTGGGGATTTCCCAATTTTACCAACAATCGATAGTGATAATTATTATTCTGTTAGTATTAATGAATTTAAGAATGCCTTAAGCAATGTTGTTTTTTCAGTTTCTGTTAATGAAAGTAGATTGGAGCTTTCTGGGGTGTTGTTTAATTTTAATGGCAAAGGACAACTAGGTTTAGTTGCCACTGACAGTTATCGTTTGTCAGAAAAAACAATTAATTATAAAGAGAATGGATCAATTGGGGAGAGATCGGTAATTGTTCCAGCTAGAACAGTTCAAGAACTTATTCGAATACTTGGTGGTTTTAAAATGGAGGAACAAATAGGTTCTGATGATGAGATAAAAATATATCCTAATGAAAATCAAATATTTTTTTCTTTTGCCACTACCAATTTAATGTCTCGTTTGATAAATGGCAGCTATCCAGATTATAAACAAATAATTCCAGATAAAGAAAAAACAATTATTTCAATTAATAAAAATATTTTAGTTAAAGCTGTTAAAGCTGGTGGCATATTTTCTAAAACTGGCATTAATGATATTGGTTTAAAGAATCAAAAAAACAGTTTACATATTTATTCTAGTTCTAGCCAGGCTGGAGAAAATTTTGTTGACGTTGAGTGTAAAACTAGAGGGGATGATAATGAGATATTTATTAATTATAAATATTTTTTGGAGGGTTTAAATGCTATTGGTTCAGAAAATGTTATTATAAAAATAGTAGATAATAACACCCCATGTTTGATTACCGCTGAAAATGATGATACCTTTCTATATTTAGTTATGCCATTGAAACAATAAAATATTGTTTATATTTCCAAAAATGTTACCATATAAATATAAATAAGCTAAAGCATTAATCTAAATGAATTTTCTTTTATTTAAACAAAAAAATAACACTCAAGAATATAAAGAGAACACTTTCCCGAAATTATTTTTTTCTAATCCCCAAGGATTTACTCTCATAGAACTATTAGTGGTAATAGCTATTATAGCTATATTAGCAACTCTAGCAGTAGTAGCCCTACAAAACTCTCGTGCTAATGCTCGCGACGCTAAAAGACTGGCTGATGTTAAACAGATGCAAACAGCATTAGAGCTATACTTTAATGATAATAATTCCTATCCTACTTCTATAACTAGTACTATAGCTACATCAGGTATAGTATATATGACAACTATCCCAACTCCTCCTACCCCAGTAGATGGAGATTGCACAACAGAGAATAATAACTATACCTATTCTTCAGATGGCTCTACCTATTCCATTACTTTTTGTTTGGGTAAACAAACAGCTGGTCTAAGCTCTGGAGCAAAGGTTCTAACTAGAGATGGAATATTACCACCGGCTCCTTGGGCTTGTGGTAATACTTTTACTGATCCTCGTGACTCTCAACAATATCCAACTGTTCAATTTGGATCTCAATGTTGGATGGCTAAAAATCTAGCCTATCTTCCATCAGTTCAGACTGACGCCAATTTTGTTACTCTAGGAAATGCTCAAACTCCTGCCTACGGAGTCTATGGTTATACTGGAACAGATGTAGCTACAGCTAAAGCTACAGCTAATTATACTACTTACGGAGTGCATTATAATTGGTATGCTGCCGTAGCGACCTCCAGTATCAATGGTTCAGCCGAAGGAACACAAGGGGCTTGTCCTATTGGTTGGCACGTGCCATCATCAAATGAATTTTCTGTCTTAGATACTTATGTTAGCAATAATTATGGTTGTAGTGCTAATAAATATACTGCTAAAGCTATAGCCGCTCTTTCTGGTTGGACTATTAATACTGTTAATGAATGTGGCATTGGAAATAATCAAGAGACAAATAATGCGTCTGGATTTAATCTTCCACCAGCTGGTGGCCGCTTTTATAGTGATGGTAGTTTTTTTGGCAAGGATGGTTATGCCTATTTATGGTCTTCTTCGTTTTCTAACCCTAATGCTCTTGATCGCTACTTAAATTATAGTGACATTTATTTTAACTCTAGTTCTCATTCGCCAGTCTTTGGTTTTTCCGTTCGTTGTCTTAAGAACTGATTAAA
>CAYTEZ010000015.1:0-16605 GCA_964437025.1 uncultured Gammaproteobacteria bacterium | reverse complement strand
ATTTATAGATTGACTGATCGTCATCTCCCACCACCATTAAATTATTTTCTCCTTGAGCTAGTATTTTTATAAGCTCATATTGAGCAAAGTTGGTATCTTGAAATTCATCTACCATTAGATATTTAAACTTTTTTTGATATAATTTTAAAATATTTGGTCTTTCCTTAAATAATTTAATAGTATAATTTATTAAATCACCAAAATCTAAAAAATTATTTTCAATCAACAACTTATTATACATAGCATAAGCTAAAGATAATTCTTGTAGTTTTTCCATTTCCAAAACTTCATCTGCTTCGTTGGAACTATCTTTTACTAATTTATCAACCATTTCTTTATACTCAGCACTAGAAATATTTTCATCTTTTAAACGAGAAAAATGAGTTAGAAGTTCAGAAATAAATTTATTGGGGTTGCCTGCTGAATGATAATATTTTAAATCTAAAGATTCTAAATTCTTTTTTAGAAATACCCATTGAGCAGTACTATCCAATAATTTAAATTCTGGATTTAATCCAATCTCCAAACCATGCTGACGCAAAACTCTTTCGGAGAAACCATGAAAAGTATGTATCCACAAATCAACAAAACCATAAGGTAAAATTCTGTCAGCTCGTTCAATCATTTCACTAGCAGCTTTCTCGGTAAAAGTAGTTAAAAGGATTTCATCAGTCTTTACTTTCTTTTCTATCACTAAATACGCTAAACGATTTATTAACACCGTAGTCTTTCCAGTCCCCGCTCCAGCCACTACCAAAAGAGGCCCCTTGTCATGTTTAACGGCTAATAGTTGCTCTTTGTTAAGTTTTTTTAATTCTTCTTTCATATTTTAATTATTTAAAATACAACGGACAGGAAAACTAAGTTTTTTAACACCAATACCCACCGCAAACGCAGAACTGTTATATTCAATCGCTCTAGAATAAGCTTCATCAGAATAGTATGCTGAAGATGACCAAATATATGAAGATGCTTTTATATTGGAAAAATTACTACTTTTATAAGCGCGGTAACCAGAACCTAAAAGGGCAAAATTATATTCGTTAGTTGCGCCAGTGTTAGGCGAGTTCCAATAAGTTGTTCCCGTTTGTTTTAATTTACCTCCAGTGACAGAATCACCGCCTGAATAAGATGCTAGGGTAGCAAATTCAGCAGAACTTGGCACATGCCAACCAACAGGACAAATTCCTTGAGCACCAACAGTTGTTGTTCCGGCCATAGCTGCACTCCATTGATATAACTTGCCATAAGTAACACAATTATTAGCATCACTATTATAGCAACCACACCACCTGGTGTCAGTATTAAGCACCCATGTATTGGAGGCACATCCATCATTATAGTTTATATTTTTTGCCATCCAACATTGGGTTCCAATTTGAACAGTTGGATATTCTTGAGAATCACGTTGATCAATAAAAATATTACCACAAACAAATGGTGGTGGAGGAGGCGTATAGGCAATAATTCCTTCATTAGTAGCTCTCTTATATCCAGCATCAAATTCACCAGTTTTTGAACCTAAACAAAAATCCAAAGTATAAGAAGAGCCTGAAGCTGTATAAATATAAGCATTGTAATAATCTATACATTCGCCGTCAGCTGGAGTTGGTGATACTGGAATTTGCGTCATATAAATAGTTGTGCCACTAGCAATACCAGAACTAATATCACTTGGGTAAGAACCGTTTTCTAAAAAATACATCTCCAATGCTTTTTGCATTTGTCTAACATCAGCTAGTCTTTTAGCATCCCTACTATCAGCCCTAGAACTTTGCAAAGCTACTATAGCTATAGTGGTTAAAATACCAATAATTGCTATTACTACTAATAATTCAATTAGGGTAAAAGCTTTAGTTTTTTTAAGCATAAATATATATTAATTTTTTAGACATCTAACAGAAACAGCGAAGGCTGGATTATTAGCCCAATTAAGCATAGACTCTTGATCATATATCAGATAATGCCCCATAGGATTTCCACCACTCAGTGTTGATGACCACAAACTTATGGCTAAACCAATATCTCTAAAGTTAGCTGTAGTAGCGTCATGTGAACCAGCTGGAAAAGCATTCCATCCAGTAGCATTATTAGTAGATTGATTATATCCAGCATCACAAGTGCTACCAGAAGACCAACCAGAAATAGAAGCTAAAGCTTTGGCTGTATAAGCAGGATTTCCATTACAATAATACTGAGAAACTGTATTGGTGTAAGTCTCTAGATTATCATATTCAGCCGAAGTTGGAACATGCCAACCAGAGGGACAAATACCCTGAGCTCCAGCGGTTGTAGTACCATTCATGGCAGCACTCCACTGATATAGTCTACCATAAGTTGTACAATTACTGGAATTATTACTATAACAACCACACCAACCAATATCAGAACCACTAGTCCAAGTTTTAGAAGAACAACCATTATCATAATCCATACTTTGTGACATCCAACATTGGGAACCTAGCTGAACAGTAGTGTATTGTTTTCCATTACGACTGTCAGTTAATAAACTACCACAAGACCAAGCCGGAGTAGATGCTCCTTCAGAAATTCCATCTCTAGTAGCCACTTTGCTCCCAGCATTCAAGCCAGAATTAGGATTTCCTAAACAAAAAGAAATGGAATAAGTAGAGCCATCAGAAGAATAAGTATAAGCGTTAGTAGTAGCTGTGCAATCCCCATCTATTGGGGTTGGCGCCACTGGAGTCAAAGTCATATAAACATTAGACCCGCTAGCAATAGTACTGGTAACAGATGTTGGGTAAGAACCATTATCGTTAAAATACAATTCTAAAGAAGTTTGCATTTGCTTAATATCAGCTATTCTTTTAGCATCCCTAGATTTAGCTCGAGCATTTTGTAAAACCACCACAGTTATAGCTGAAAGAACACCAATAATTGCTATTACTACTAATAGTTCAATTAAGGTAAAGGCCTTTTTTTTGTTCATTATCATAAATATTATTTTATCTTTAAAATATTTTTTATTTTTTTCTCATCTTTAACTTCTCCAATAATTACTAAATTTAAATGATTATTAATAAAAAGCTTTTGCGCCAATTTTTTAATATCAGAAGCTGAAACTTTTTTTATCTTTTTTAATCTCTCTTCTGGAGAAATAAATTCCTTTTTAGATATAAACTGCTGGCCGTACCAAGAACTATAATCATCACTTTGTTCCATAGAAACTATCAATCTTCCAGCTATTAAATCTTTAGCTTTTTTTAATTCTTCTTTTGTAACCAGCATCTCTTTCATCTTTTGAAATTCATTAAGTATAGTTTTGATAGATTCTTCTAATTTGTCTTTTGACACTCCAGCATAAGCAGCAATATATCCACTATCAGTATATAATTCGGTATTAGTTCTAGCAAAATAGGCTAAACCGCGACGCTCTCTAAGTTCAATAAACAAACGAGAACTCATTGAACCGCCTAAAATAACCGATAAAAGCTTTAGAGTTGGTTCATCTTTATGATCATTAGGAAAAGCCCGAAAACCTAAGCCTAAAACAATTTGATCAGTTTTTTTATTCTTTATTTTTAGGTTTGGCTTATCTTGTTTTTCTACAACTTTTATCTTATTTCTGTAATTATTATTATTCATTTTAGAAAACTTTTTTTCTAAAACCATTTTTACATTTTTCTCAGAAAAATTACCAGCTAAAAATACAGCAAAACTATTTACTCCATACTGACTAGAAAAATATTTAATAAAATCTTCTCGCTTAAAACTATTAATTGTTTCCTTGTTTCCAATAGCATCCCAACCAGCCGGAGAGTCACCATACAAACAATTTTCAAAAACATCTTCAATATTCATTTTTGGATCATCCTCATACATATTTAACTCGGAAATAATAACCCCTTTTTCTCTTTCAATTTCTTCACTATCAAATTTAGAATTAAGCAAAATATCACTTAAGATATCAACAGCATTATTAATTTTGTTTTTTGGCACTTTGATGTAATAACCAGTATATTCCTTGGCGGTAAAAGCATTAAATTCGGCTCCTAGCGAATCCAATTCAGAAGACAAGGTTAAAGTATTTGGTCTTTTTTTAGTCCCCTTAAAAATCATATGCTCAATAAAATGAGATAGACCAGAAATCTCTCGACTTTCATACTTAGAACCAGTTTTACACATCATCAAAATAGTGGCTGTTTTAGACTGAGGTAAATTAACTAAAAAAACCGGTAGCCCATTTTTCAATTTTATACTCTTCAATTTCATATTATTACAAATTTTCATTAATATTTAGTTCATTTCAATTTTATCATATATTTGCTATAATTAAAATATCTAATAATTGATAACAAGCAAAAAATATGGCTTATAAAATTAAGGACAACAATATAGTTTTCAACCGTAACAAGAAATATAGCATTGTAGCCATCAAAGATAGGGCTGACGACGACAAACCTCGAGAAAAAATGCTAAGCTCTGGTGTCGAAGTTTTGAGCTCAGCTGAACTTTTGGCTATAATTCTAAACTCTGGCTCCAAAAAAGAAGATGTCATGAACATGGCCCATAGAATCTTAAAGGAATATGGACGTAATTCTATCATCAACGAGAAAAATCCAAATAATTTAGAAAAAGAATTTGGTTTACCAAAAGTAAAAGCTTGTCAGATAGTAGCTTGTTTTGAATTAGGCCGTCGTTTCTTTAAGGAACAAAAAGAAGGGTCAATAACTATCAGAAATGCCAAACAAGCTTTTGAGCATCTAAAAGACATGGGGAAACTAAACAAAGAGAACTTTAGAGGATTATACTTAAACAGCCGCTACAAACTCATTCATAGTGAAACTATTTCTGTTGGCACCATTGATGCTAGTATTGTTCACCCCCGAGAAATATTTAGACCAGCTATTGAACATGGCGCTAGTGCCGTTATTATTGCCCATAACCACCCTTCTGGAACATTAAAGGCCACTACCGAAGATTTAGAGGCAACTAAAAAAATTAAAGAAGCTGGTGATTTATTAAGCATCGAATTACTTGATCATTTAATTATTTCTAAAAATAAATTTATCAGCTTGCTATAACAATGCTAAAGAAATATATTATTAACAAAAATATTGATTTACTCAGAGATAAAGAAACTGTTGATTTTCACATAAAACAAGATGATTATTTTGGCACCCTTTCAACTATTGTAGAGCTAATTAACCAAGACCATGTTTTAGAAAATAAAAAAGAACTAAAGAAAATACTAAATAATCTCAAACAAGACCTTCTCTACTTGCAAAAAAACTTCGAAATAAATAAAAAAACTCGTTCTTAAACGAGTTTTTTAAAACAAGTAATTCATAACATTAATTCTTTTTGTCGTCCAAAAAATAAAATGTCAATGACAAAATAAAGAATAAAAAGAGTAAACCAAAAGGCAAACTAAAAAGCCAGTGGTCAAACAACATAAATATAAAAAGGCCAATAAACAGTGGATAAATATGATAAGAAGCAGTATTATAACTAAAAACAAAGAGTAAAAAAAGAATAAAACAAATCAGTCCCCAAATACCAATTTCTGCCCAAATTAAAACAAAAACATTGTGAACCGGTTGAGCTGCATAGGGTTTTAAGTCTGGTTTTAAATCTAATATTTTTTGATGGTAAGCTCCAGCCCCAACTCCTAACCAAGGATTAGATAAGATAACATCTCTGGCCCCAACAAGTTGCTCCTCCCTCTCGTTGATAGATATTTTTTCTAGACGAGAAGAAAAATTAAAGCGATCTATAATCAAAGGTTTAAAAATAAAGAAGAGTGTAGCGTAGGTTAACAGCAAAAAAATACAAATTGATAAATACTTTTTAAATTTCTTTCTGTCTTTAATTAGAAAAAATAAAAAAATAAAAGACAAAGACAAAAACAAAGCTAAAAATGCACTACGAGAAAAAGACAAAATTAAAGCTAAAGAAAAAAAGGCTAAAACAAAATAATGAAAAACTTTTTTCTTAAAAGAAAAATTATTATCCAATAATATAAAGATTATTAAAATAATACCAAAAAACATTAAAGCTCCAAAAATATTAGGATGGCTAGTAGCACCATAAGCCCTCAAAATTCGGCCGTCAGAGTTTTCTAAAACCGACACTCCTAAAGTCGAGGTTTCCCTAGCTGCCAAACCCAAATATTTATTAGCTAAGGTTTCTTGGTTAACAAATTGATAATAACCTAAAAAAGCTTGAATTAATAAGGCAAATAAAAAAGTATAAATTAACTTCTTCTTATCAAACTTAAAAAACCACATTAAAGCAAACAGACTTAAACTTAAAATAAACAAAATATACTTAAAAATTGAAATTGGGGTTAGTATTGAAACAAAGATAGAAAGAAAAATAAAAAACTCCCAGCCAGCTAGGGCTACCCAAAAACGATCATAAGAAAATTTACCCTTAATCTTTTCTCTTTTATAACGCCAAAAATAAAAACCGGTCATAAGCGATATAACCAGCAACAAGGCATAATTAAAATAAATAGCAATCTCATTATAATTAGTTTCAGCTGGAAGCAAAATTAACTTAGTTTGCCAAATAAAAGTAAAGACAAAAAAATAAAAAGAATATTCAATTATCTTTCGTATAATCTTTTTCATAATAATTCTAAACAATATCTAAATCTGCAGTAACCAAACTATATTGCTTAATAAAATAATCTCGTCGATCTTCTAATATTAATTTAATAATATCGTCACCTAAAATAACCCCCGTTGAATTACCAACTTGTTCTTTTAGTCTAGCTGGCATAATCTTCATTTGATGTTTTCTAGCTTTCTTTTCCAAATAACCAAGAACTTTATTACTAGTAGCTTTCTTCTCCCCTAAAATTTCAATATCTAAAATAGATTCAGGAATTGGCAAAATAAAATTTGGTAAGTATTTCTTTACCCATAAATTATTTTTCCAAAACTTCAACCAGAAATTTTTCCGAGCAAAAATTGGCTCGAGACCTACTAGCCAGTATTTGAAATAAAAATCTTCCTGATTATATAAATATTTTTCTAGATTTAAATTATCAGAACTAATATAAAAACTTAAACAAATCTTGTCAGTTTTGGTTTTTTTGTTTGGTCTAAGACCTAATATTTTAGCCCAAAAAGTACAAAAAAGACGAGTTAACCATAGAGAACCAGGACGAGAAACAACAAAAAAATCAATATCACTTCCTTTTTTTAAATTATGATCACCAATAATATTGGAGATGGAAATAGCCTCAACAAAAGGGAAAATTGATACTAAACGAGAAAATCTTTTAGCCTTTTTTATTTTAGATTTAAAATAATTCAATTTTTTAAATCGTTCATTTATAATATTTTCGCTTTGAGGCAAACAATAAAAACCTCGGATATGCTTAATTTTTTCTTCATTAACCAAGAGATCTAAACTTTTTAATAAATCAGAGTAAGAACATTCTACTCCCAAAAATTTATAAAGCTCAACCGAACTTAAGGGATGATGAAACAAATCAAAGCGAATTAAAGTTTTAATAATTTCTTGTTTAAGATTGTTTTCCATGACAATAAAATTAATTCTTGGGTTTATCAAGTTCTAGAATTTCAACTTCTGATTTTGTCTCAGTAATTCTAGCCACATCTTTATCAATTTTTTTAAACTCTTTGTAAGCACTATTATAATGGCTAACAGTAGTGGCCATACTACCACCTAATCTCTTCATAAAATCATCATAAGATAGAAGATGACGGCTCAAACTTTCAACATTTTTTCTAATATTCTTAGCCCCCTCCTCAATCTGCAGAGCTCTAAGACCCTGCAAAATAGTCTGTAAATAAGCAGCAAAAGTAGTTGGAGAAACAATAATAACTCGCTTTTCTCCATAGGCATAATCAACTAAACTACGAGTATTAACTTTTACCGCCCCTACTTCATTTACCAACAAATCATAGTAGATAGCTTCCGCTGGAATAAACATTAAAGCAAAATTCATAGTTCCCTCTTTTTCTCTAATATACTTAGATGTTTCATCAATTCTTTTCTTTAAATCATTCCTAAAATCTTTTTCTAAACTAGCTTTTTTTTCTATATCAGATTCATTCAAAATTCTACTATAATTATCTAAAGAAAATTTAGCATCAACCGGTATTAATCCTTCTTTAGTTATAATAACAGCATCAACAATATCACCATCCTTAAATTGATACTGTAACTTATAAGCGGTCGGCGGTAAAATATTTTCTAAAACTAATTTTAATCCAGCCTCACCTAAATTACCTCTTTTCTTTTGGTTAGTTAAAACTTTTTCTAAATTATTTAATTGTTCAGAAAAACTAATTACCTGCTTATTAGTTTCATCTAATTTAGTTAGCTTTTCCGTAATATCAGCTATTAAACGAGAAGACTGATTACTAATTCCCTGAATTAATTCACTTGATTTATGAGCTTGCTCTTGATTAGCTCTATTTGTCTCACTTAATTTTCTATCTAACTCCTGCCGTAAATTTTCGTTCTGTCGGCTTAGTTCGCTTAATTTTTCAGCTAAGACCAAAAGCTTATCATCTGATTTGTTAGAGCCTAAATTTTTTAAAAACAAAAATATCAAAAAACCAACCAAGGCTATCAAAATCACTAAGAACAATATAATAACAAAAGTAGGCATATATTTAATCTAATACTTATTAATAACATCATTATAACACATAAAAATAGAAAAATAAAACCACTTGAATATACAAAAAAAGCCCCAAAATGGGGCTTTTTTATTATATTTCTATCTAGACATAAGTAACACTAGAAACGCTGTCATTTTCATCTTTAAAACGCATGATTCTGACTCCTTGAGTATCACGACCTAATTCATTAACCGTCTTGTATGGCAAACGAATAACTTGTCCTTGATCAGATATAATAATTAAATCTTTATCCTCCATATTATCTCTGTTGATAACAAAGGCATTACTAATTTTTCCAGTTTTGTCGGTTACCTTAGCTGTTCTAATACCACTACCACCACGACCTTGAAGTTTATACAAATCCAAGTCAGTTCTTTTACCATAACCTTTTTCCATGATGGTTAAAATTTGATAATTTCTCTTTACTCCTTTTTCTATTTTAATAACACCCATACCAACGACTATATCTTTACTCTTTAATTTTATGCCTCTAACACCAGCCGCGTTTCTTCCCATATCACGAACTTCCTTTTCAGCAAATCTAATAGCTTGGCCGTTAGCAGTAATCAAGGTGATATGATCAGTACCAGATGTTGGTTTACACCAAATTAATTTATCATCATTTTTGATCTTAATAGCTATGAGGCCACTGCGACGAACATTGGAGAAAGAATTAAGTTCAACCTTCTTCACTAGCCCTTGTTCAGTTGCAAAAAATAGATAATTATAACCGGCAATTTTGTCCAAAGGCAAGGTAGAGGTAACTTTTTCGCCACCAATTAACTGTAAGAAGTTAACAATTGGAGTTCCTTTAGCAGTTCTGGAAGCCTGAGGTATTTCATGTGCTTTTAATTGGAATACTCTTCCCTTGGTAGTAAAGAATAAAATATCATTATGAGTTTGAGTAATAAACATAAAATCAACTGAATCTTCCTCCTTGGTAGTTAATCCAATAACACCTTTACCACCTCGAGCTTGAACTTTAAAAGTATCCGGGTCAAGACGTTTGATATAGCCATCTCTGGTCATCATTACCATTGTTTCCTCGTTAGGAATTAAATCTTCAACATTGAAACTCTTAACTCCATGAGAAACAACTTGAGTTCGACGTTCATCACCAAACTTATCAGATAAAGTTGTAATTTCTTCTTTAATAATATTTTTAATTTTAGTCTTAGAAGATAAAATAGACTCCAATTCTTTTATTAATTTCATTTTCTCCTTTAATTCTTCTTCTACTTTAATACGTTCTAAGTTAGCTAAACTTTGTAATCTCATTTCCAAAATAGCAACTGCTTGTCTTTCTGATAATTTGAATTTCTTTATTAAATTTTCTTTAGCTACATCCTTATCCTTAGAAGCTCTAATAACTTTAATTACTTCATCAATATTTTTTAAAGCAATCATTAAACCTTCTAAAATATGGGCTCTATCCTTAGCTTTGTTTAATTCAAATTCAGTTCGACGATAAACAACCTCCTGACGATGTTTAATATATTCTTCCAAAACCATTTTAAGAGTCAAAACTTTAGGCTGAATACCATCAACCAAAGCTAACATATTAACATGGAAAGTGGTCTGCAAAGGAGTGTTTTTATACAAACTATTAATAATCTTTTTAGGATAAGAGTCTTTTTTTAAATCCAAAACAACTCTAACTCCATCTTTATCAGATTCATCACGTAAATTTTTTACTCCATCAATTTTTTTCTCTTTTACTAAATCAGCTATCTTTTCAACTAATGTTGCCTTGTTAACTTGAAAAGGAACTTCAGAAATAACAATTTGAAAATTTCCGTGTTTGTCTTCCACAATATCAGCTTTTCCACGACAAACTATTCCTCCCTTACCAGTAGCGTAAGCATTAAGTATATCTTTCTTATCATAAATAATACCGCCGGTTGGGAAATCTGGTCCTTTTACAAATTCCATTAATTCTTCAACGGTTGACTCTGGTTTTTCAAGTAATAAATTAATAGCTCCAACTAATTCTTTTAAATTATGCGGTGGAATGTTAGTAGACATACCAACAGCAATACCCATACCTCCATTTAATAGTAGGTTAGGAAGTTTAGCTGGCAAAACCTTTGGCTCTTTATGTGAACCATCATAGTTAGGAATAAAGTCAACTGTATTTTTATCAATATCAAATAATAATTCTTCTGTAATAGCGGCTAATTTTGCCTCAGTATTATGATTAATAAATCCATTGGCCACAAAAGAATGGCAAGAACTATCTACTTTAATAGAATAAACGTTTTCTTTCTCTTTAAGATATTCTACCGCCTTAACAGCATTGAAAAAATAATTATTTTTTAATAAATAGTCTACCATTTTTAAATCTACTGGCTTTAAGATGCTTTTTAATTTAGCATAATTTTTTTGTAAACTATTATATCTATCAAAATTATTTTTTTTAATAAAGCTATTTTTATAATTAGCTCGAAGATATTCATTTAAGAAAGGAATAAAATCATTGTGACTCAAACGAGAATTATTAAGATCTTCTATTTTCTTTAAGATATTTCTTTTTCTATCAGAAAAGAAATTAATATTTTTATAGAAATTAACAATACTATCAACTCCAGAAATTATTAATTTATAACAAGAATTTCTTTTATCTTGATAGGGCGATGTTGTTACTACTCCAAAATTTAATAAAACAGTTTTCAATTGTTGAATTAATTTATAACTCTTAGAATTATAGGTCAGCTCAATAGACTTACCTCCGTGTCGTTTATCTTCTTTAAATAAAACTGACCCGTCACCTTCAAACAATCCTTGCAAAAAGGAAATGATTACATTTTTACTCGATTTCAAAACAGAGAAAGGTATTTCTTTTTTATCTGATAATTTAGTTAATAATCCAATTTCTTTTAAAAATTCAACTAAATTCTTTTGATAAAGACAAAGTTCAAAGCAATCACCTTTCAACACTCTCTCATACATTTTTACTCCCGGAAACTGTTGTAAAATATTCTCTCGAACTTTATTATAAAATTCAATATCAGAGTTGCAAAAGAAAAATTTATTCTGATGATATGAGCCTTCAGAAACTAAAGCCCCTAAAACAAAAGCTAATTCTTTGTTCATTTTTTTAGGAACAATAACATTATCACTTTTGTTACTGCCACTTTGATAAAAACCGCTTAAATCTAAATCTTCTTTAGCAAACAGAGAAGATCCTCGGCTCAAAACTACATAATCTTTTTTATTAATATTTTCTAATTTCTTCCAATAAAAATAAGGCTGACCGAATTCATTCAAGCCCCAAAGCAATAAAGGATGATTATAAGAACCACGAACTTCATAACCTTGTTCTGTAGCAATTTTTATAATCTCATGTCTACCAGAATTAAAAAATTTAACTGCTGGCTTAGTTTTACCTTGATAATTTAAAATGTTTATTTTAATCTTTTCTTCACTCTTTTTTGACAATGTATCTATTTCTAAAATTCCTTGATCAGTTAAGAGCAAAGTATCACCAGAGACACAATATCTCATAGCAGCCGCACCGTCTCCATCCATAGAACCAAAGTTACCTTGACCACGGACCAAAGGATAACGCATTGAAAAATCTTGCGCCATACGAACCATTGAATCATAAACCGCACTATCACCATGAGGATGATATTTACCCAACACCTCACCCACTACAGTAGCTGATTTACGAAATTTAGCACTTGGTCTCAAACCAATATCCCACATAGCATACAAAATACGACGATGTACTGGCTTCATACCATCACGAACATCAGGTAAGGCACGAGAAACGATAACACTCATAGCATAAGCTAAATAAGAGGTGCTCATCTCTTCCCCAATAGGTTGATTTTCAACTAAACCATATTCAGTCTGACGACGACCATTAAGGCTTACTTCATCTAATTCTGGTTTAATATCAACCACTGGTTCCTTTTCCATTTTGGACTTAGATTTCTCTTTGTCATTTTTGACTACCTTTTTCATATTTATATCTAATTATTTTAATTATCCAAACGATTTTCCAATTCTTCAATCCTTTTTTTTAGATCTTGAATAGTTTCTTCACTGTCATCTAACTCTGGATACAGTGATGGAACAGAAGAGCTTCCCAACTGCTCAATGGTACTAGAAGAACTGCTATTAATTTTGCTATCAACTATTTGTTTTAATCTATCAATTTCATCCACGCTTAAGTTAAGATTGGAAGATGTAGCGGTTTCAACTTCATTGGAAGAAGTAGCTTTATCTTCGGTAGCCTTATTCAACCAAGAAAAAAATTCTTGCATAGTATCACTGGTTTCTTCTTTGGCTTCAGCTATTCCTAAATCCTCAACATCATGCCCTAAACTAGCACTGCTAGAATATGTTTTTTTTATATCCAAAGACCAAACTACCAAGATTCCAATGGTTGAGATAACAACAAAAAGCATCAACCAAAAACGATTACCCTTTTCCGAAACAGCATTCTTAAATTTTTGAGAAAATTCTTTTTTTTCCATCTTCTAATATTTAAATATTATTCTCTAATACCATCAAGATTAACATCATACAAAACTTGTTCTGAAATTAAACGATATTTCATAAGTTCTTCTTCTTTAAACCATAGACTAATTTCTCTTTGAGCTTCTTCTGGTTTATCTGAACAATGAATTAAATTACGAACAGCTCTGTCATCTAAGTTTGATAATTCGTATGAATCTAAAGTTAAATCACCACGAATAGTTCCAACGTCAGAAGTAAGTGGTTCAGTTCCACCAACTATTTTTTTAATAACTCCTACTGCTTGATTACCTTCAAAAACCATTGGGATAATTGGACTACAAGTCATAAATTTAACTAAAGCACCAATAATATCACGACCATATTCAATAGCTTCTTTCTCAATTGGCATACCAGAAGCCTCTCTGTTAGCTACAACCTTTTGTCCTTTTTCTAAAAACCAAGCATCATCCTTATTATAATGTTTCCAGCATTGATCTTCGGTAGCATTAATCATTTTTAAAGCTACTAATTTTAAACCTGTTCTCTCTAAACGAGAAATAATTTCTCCGATTAAACCTCTTTGGATGGCATCCGGTTTTAAGATGACAAAAGTTTGTTCCTTTTTTGGATTAGTGTTCATAATTTTATTTTAATTTTAAATATTAAAAACCACCAGACGCATATCTTCTACTGGCAAATCTTTTTTATTAATTTTTAATTTATCTTCATAATTAACAGCAATACCAATTTCTTTAATAAACTTATCCAAACCATCAATATCAATTTTTGAATCTTTAGTTTTGTAATGCATTGGTACAACAATACGAGGTTCTATTTGAGAAATAACCTCAACTGCTTTTTTAGCATCTAAAGTATATTTTCCGCCAACTGGGACAAACAAGATATCAACTCCACCTAACTTTTCTAATTGCTTGTTATCTAAAATATCACCCAAATCTCCCAAGTGAGCTAAGCTAACACCTTCAACATCAATTCTAAATATAATATTATTTCCCTTATCACCTCCGTGTAATGAATTTATTCCTTCAACAATAACTCCTTTAACATCAAACTCACCAGCACAGTTAATGACAAAAGGGTTCTTACGCAAAGCTGAAACATTATTATGATCGCTATGTTCATGGCTAACTGTTACAATATCGGCTTCAACATTTGGCACTTTTAGACCAACCTCTTTATCAAAAGGATCAGTTACCACTACCACATTTTCGCCATTTATTTTTTCTTCAATTTTAAAACAAGAATGACCGAAATAAGAAATATTCATATATTTTCATTTTAATTTTTAACAACTAGACAACATACAAAAAGCCAATTTCTTAGCTTTTTTGACAGAAATATGTATAGTTATTTATGTTATTTATATTGATATTATAGCAAAAAATAATGAGGGGGTCAATTGTAAGATTTGATTTTGGGTATTAAAAAAGGGCGCCGTAAAGGTACCCTTAGAACATTTGCGAGGAAAAGATTTTTATCGTCTGATAGTAAAGTATGGCCCCCAACCCAATATTAGGTTTTGAAAGTTACTACTTATCAACGCCGTTTGGATTATATCCGATGTTTGACGATTAACGTCGTAAACAATTATTGGAAAAATTCCAACATTAATTTTAACCTTAACACTTCCTCCGGGAGTAATGGTGTATGCTTTCCAACCAACTCCATTATCCGAAAAAGCTTCAGTAGCGATATCGGTATTTTTGTTAGTAGAAATATCTCCTTTAGTAGTAAGGTAAGATGTCGGAATAAATACTGTTATCACGGTAGATCTTGTGTTTCTAATTTTTACCAAAGAAGTTTTAGAATCCACTGTGGCCTTACCATAATCTCCATTGGCAAAAACTAATGGGTTAAAGTTGGAATTATCAAGCGAGATTTCATTATTAACAACGAAAGCCTCAACAATCTCCTCTTTTTGAATCCCATTTGGAAGACCCATCCGACAGATAAATGAATAGATACCGTCCGGCATGGCTTTACCAGCTAGAACAGAAACTTTGGTTGTTTTTTTACTATTTTTAGGATCAACCACCAGGCTAACCCCATATTCATCATTTTTTAATGAGAATTTGAATAATAACTTTTGAGCATCGACGTTCAAAGAAACGACATTAAGACCGAGGTCTTCATTGGTAATACTAGCAGTAGCATAAACTTCATCCCCTCCTGCTGGAGAATTTTTATCAAAATTGATTTCAATATCTTTCTTAATAATTTCCCCTAAAGAAGTTCTGAATTGTGCTTGAACGGATATCTTCTTTGTTTTGACATCTTCAAAAATTTTTTCATTTCTGAAATCTTTGAGTTTTTCGCAAGAAACACCCTCTTCATAAAGCTTGTAGAATTCTCCTATCTGGACAACCCTGTAAGCCACGAGAAACTGAACCGTTTGTTTTTTAATATCTTTATTAAAAGATACTTTTTTACTAATAGTACCCCAGTTTCCATTGAGATACATTTGTTGATAATTGTCGCTTGGTTTTAGCACCAAGTCTTCCAATATAGAAGTATTTTCTAAAGTAATATTTAGAACAAACTGCTTTGTTTCAATCTGAAACTCAGCAATCGAAGAAGAAGGCGCGGTAAGAATAATATTCTTACCGCTCAATGAATTTGTTTGAGCGAATGCAATAGCACTCAAGCTCAAAACACAAATAATGAATAAAAAAATCTTTTTCATCTCTATTTTTATTTTTTTGGTTTATATTTTTTAATTGTTAAAAAATTAGCAAAAATTTGCTAACTTAACAAACAATTAAAAAATAACCATTGTTTTTAACGTACCTAATTTTAACTGGGTATTGTAGCATATATATATTTTTTTGTCAACAGATAGAAAAATCAATAAAATTGGGTATAAAAACAGGGAAGATTTCTCTTCCCCTTGTAAAGATCTTAAAAATAGTTAGAGAAAAATCTCCTGAGCTACATTGTCTAAACAATTATTGCCCTTTTTATTTTTTTCTTTTGTTTGTTCAGCCTCAAATTCAGCTTTTTGTTTATCCTCTTCGAGAACACTGATTCTTTGACTGTTAGTTTTAACTCCGTCTTGGGCCTCTTGAGCCATTTCCATGGCTTTAGGATCAACAGCATTTTTTGAACCTGAGCCACCAGAATTTATAATTTTAACAACCGGTGTTTCAGTTTTAACTGGGGATGCATCTTTACCAGATTGGTAAAGAATATACCCATAAGCAAGAAGTAACAACAGTATGAAGATAATAATGTAAATAACCCAATTTGGGAAATAGCGATTACCTCCATCAACAGTTTGTTGAGCAACAAAAGTTGGCCCTGCTACTGGTGCTGGTTGTTGGGTTGGAGTTTGATTATTAGGATTATTTGGATTAATAATAATAACTCCTCCCTGTCCTTGACCGGCATTATTTCCTGCTGGAGCTGGATTAGCTGGAGCTGGGGTTGGGGTTGGCGCTGCTGGAGCTGGATTAGCTGGAGCTGGGGTTGGGGTTGGCGCTGCTGGAGCTGG
>CAYTEZ010000014.1:0-17843 GCA_964437025.1 uncultured Gammaproteobacteria bacterium | reverse complement strand
ATATATAGTTTTAATTTGAATAAAAAGAAGGTTTTAATTAAGTAATCAAGTGGCCCTTGCTTTTTTTTAAAAAATAGGGTATATTAATAATCGTGAACAAGACGTTTTCTATATTCTTACGCTAAGTTTAAAAAATGTTCGTAAAGAGTTAGATAAAAGGTCGACTTGTTTTTTTATTAAACTTGTATAAGAATAAAACAATGAAAAAATTATTTGTAGGCAATTTGCCTTATACTGTAAGAGACGAAAAATTACAAGAACTTTTCTCAGGTGCTGGAGAAGTAGCTACAGCTGTAGTTATCATGGACAGAGCAACTGGTCGTTCTAAAGGATTTGGTTTCGTTGAAATGACAGCTGATGCTGACGCTGATAAGGCCGTTGAAATGTTTAACGGTGCTGACCTTGAAGGTCGTAGTATTATCGTTAGTGAAGCTCGTCCTCAAGAAGATCGTCCTCGTTCCAATTTTGGTGGAGGAAATCGTGGAGGAAGCCGATTCGGTGATAGAAGAAATTAATTTTTCTCAATATAAAACAAAAAACAGCTTTATCGGCTGTTTTTTGTTTAGGTCAGAATTTAGTTGCTAGCTCCCTTTAGATTGGTCTAACTTCTAAATTTTTTTATTCAATGATTCTGACTTTTAATTTAGAGACACCTTTGTCTAAAACTCCTAACTTTTCGGCTCCAGCATAGGAAAGATCGAAATCTCTTCCTTTGATGTATGGGCCACGATCTTCAACCGTTGCTATCAATACATTATTATTTTGAGGATTGATAATTTCAACTTTGGTTCCAAAAGCTAAAGTTTTGTGAGCAATCAATTCTTCGTCATACATATCGAAGACTTGACCGTTGGCCATCTTACGTCCATGAAAACCTGGACCATACCAACTAGCTACCGCATCAAAATAATCATCCTCGTTGATCGTTTCAATGTCCTTTTTGGCTTTTTCTATTTCATTTTTTTCCTTATACCAAGAAGAGACATTAAAATAATCAGGTGAAACGCTTGTATCATCCTTTTTTCCAGTTATAGACATGTCAAAGTCATAACTAGTACTTTTTACTGCCAAAGGACTAAAAAGCTCTAAGGTGGCTAATTTTGGCCAGAAAACAGCTGTTACTAGAACTAGTTGAAATATGACCAGAAAAGCACCTTTTTCCTTGATTTTTTTCATTTTTAATGTGTTGTGATCCCTCAAGCATTTAGGGATTCATTAATTTTTAAAAACGACTGTATATTTTACCTTATTTATCAAAAAATGTCAATACGGACCCCCAAAAGAGACTTTTTTGTCTAGAAAAGTCTCTTGGTTGTATAATTATTTTTTTAATGCTAATATTTGGATATATGAATACAAAAAAATTAGAAAAAATAATTTTGCTAGACTTAAAGCAAGCAAAATTTAGATTAAAACAAGCTCAAAGGTTAATTTTTCAAGACTTAATAGACAATTGGGAACAAGCTTCAGTCTTTTCCAAAGAACTTCGAGAAGATTTGAACCGTTTATACCCTCTAGACATCAAAGCTGATGTCTTAGTGTCTAAAGACAAAAAATCAGCTAAGGCTTTAATTACTTTAAGCGATGGGAAAAAAGTTGAGACAGCTTTAATGGTGCATAATGGAGAAAGAAATACGGCTTGCGTCTCATCTCAAGTTGGTTGTCCGCTGTCTTGTAAGTTTTGTGCCTCTGGCATGTCCTTTTCCCGCAATCTAAGCGAGGAAGAGATTGTTGTCCAAGCTTTATTTTGGGCTAGATACTTAAAAAAGAATAATTTAAGTCGTTTGAGTAATATTGTGTTTATGGGAATGGGGGAACCGTTTTTAAACTACGATAATGTTTTCTCCAGTGTCGCTATTTTCAATAGTCCTGATTTTTTTAATATTTCTGACAGGAAAATCTCAATTTCTACCTCTGGGTTGATAGAAGGGATAAGGAAGATGGCCAGTGAAGAGCATCAAGTTAATTTAGCAATATCTTTGCATTTTGTGGACGACAAGATGAGAGCTGTTTTTATGCCCATTGCTAAAAAGTATCCTTTGAAGAAATTATTTTCTGCTATTGAATATTATGTTGAGAAAACTAATCGTAAGGTAATGTTTGAATATATGTTGATAAAAGGCAAGAACGATTCAGCTAAAGATGCCGAGATTTTAGCAAGTTTAATGAAACCTTTATACATGGTTAACCTTCTTAAGTATAACAAGGTGAAAGATCGGGACTTTGAATCACCGGATAATAAAGCGATGGATCACTTTTCTAAACTTCTGCGACAAAGAGGAGTTGAAGTAGCGGAACGTTATCGCTTTAATCAGGATGTTTTTGGTGCTTGTGGTCAATTGGGTACTAAATTATAATAATTAGTATGAACTTTACAGAAAAAACCAAACAAATGAATGATCTGTATCAAGAAATGCTTGATAACAAAGAGCTACCACTAGCTCCAGCTAACTTAGTTTTTGGTGAAGGCTCTTTAATGTCCAAGATTTTTTTTATCGGTGAAGCCCCAGGGGCTAGAGAGGATGAGCTTATTCGTCCATTTGTTGGTCGTTCCGGTCAACTTTTAACTAAGATGATAGAGAGTATTGGTTTAAAAAGGGAAGATGTCTATATCTCAAACATAGTGAAACGCCGACCGCCAGAAAATCGTGATCCATTACCTAGAGAAATAGAGGCCTATACTCCATACTTAAAAAAACAAATAGAGATTATTGGCCCTAAAGTTATTGTTACCTTGGGCCGTTTTTCTATGAATTATTTTATGCCAACCGGAAAGATAACCAGAGATCAGGGTAAAATATTTCGCTTAGATGATAAGTTGTTAATGCCAATGCTCCATCCAGCAGCAGCTTTGAGAGGGACTAAAAATTTAAATGAGTTTAAAGCTAGTTTTTTGAAGTTAAAGAAGCTTTTGGAAAAGGGGTTTATCTCGGAATAATTTGATTTTTTTGTTATTTGGTATGTATTTACAAAATTATAATATTATGTTATTATAGATTTTAATATTTTCTATAGCTAATTTTGAAGTTATGAATTTTGAAAAATTTAATAATAAAAATAAAGAGGAAATAGATAAAAATGATAACGAGGCAAAAAGTACAGTTTTAATTCAAAAACAAGATTTTTTTGAGTCTTTTGATGATAGTATAGGGAAAGATTTTAAACGCATTCCTCCTACTCCTGAACAAATTGAAAAAATGGATAAAAATCTTAAAGATCTATCGATACTTTTTGACGGTTTTAATGATTGGCATTTAGATGGTGCTCTAAATATATCTTTGTTTAAAAAAGAGTATATAGGAAAGCATAAAGATATTGATATATCAATTGAAAGAGAAAAATTAAAAGATTTTGAAGATTTTTTAAAGCAAAAAGGATATGCTTTATTTTTATCTCAAAATGTAGAAAATGGGGATGATGAAGAAAAAATAATGCGACGGGTTGGTTACAAGGGATTTGAAAATTATAAGGGTCATCCAATGGTTTGCGCTGTAGAAGAAAACGGAGAAATCGATAAAAGTAAAAATTTAAATTATTTAGATTTACATATTTTAGACAGAGATAGTAATGGTGCGCCGCTTTTAAATTCAGGTATTGTTTGCCCCGAAGAGTGGACTAAACCATATCCAATAATTAAAGATGGTCAAAAAATAAATCTTTCTCATCCGACTAAGGTTTTATATTATAAATTAAAACAAGGAAGAGATTATGATAGTACAGACATCGATAGGCTTTTAGAACTAAATTTGATAAAAGAAGGTGATATTGATGAAATAAAAAATATTTTTGAAAAAGAGTTTTCTGAATATAAAAGGCAAGTTTTTGTATTATGTGAAAATATAAGCAAGGAGGTAAAATTGGAAATGAACAGTGAAAAAATTTTTGTTGCAATTAAAAAAATGAAAGAATTTAAGGAGAAAGATGGTATAGATGAATCTTTAAAAATTTTTTCCGAAGAGATTTTTAAATTAAAGGATAAGTCTCCGGAAAATATATTTAATTTAGCGATAAAGTTGTTTAATATAAATGACAAAAATAAAGAAAAATATAACAAGCTTGATGATATGAGACAAATTATAATTATCAGAAATAATATAAAAAATGAAAATAAAGCCGAAGATAGAAGGGTTGTTTTAGATAAAGAAATTTTTAATTATTTAAAAAGCTTCTTAGAACTAAAGGATGGAGATGAGGAAAAAATAGAATTATTGAAAGCAAAGGATTTACCGGGAGATTATAAAAAGCAATTAGAGTTTGTTAATGATAAAAGATTGGACAATGTTAATATTGTTGTAATTCCTGATAATTTATGGATAAAAGGTGAGCAACCATCAGAATCAGATGCTGAGAATAATATAATTTTAATAAAACAAAGCTATTTTAAAGATGAAGAAAAACCTGACGAAATTGCTTGGATGACTCATGAGTTAAGTCATTGCCAAGTATTCTTAGATTCTAAAAACTCAGAAGATTATCAAAAAAAGATGGAAGAATTTGCCTTTGCTGACATAGAAACAGAGTATTCTTACCCCAATAATCTGGTTGAAAAAGTAGCTTTTACAAAACAATTTCAATTTTTAAAAGAACAGGGCAAAGACAGGGAAGATATCATCGAAATGATTAAAGATTATTATCAGGAAGAGGATATGGCTTTTTTTGACAAAATATTAGATAGTGTCTTTTAGGAAATATAAGTAAAAAGTTGGCTATTTAGTAAAATATTGTTAAGATATTGACAGATATTATCCTTTTGTGTATAATACTAACACAATCAAATAAATCGCAGACAGCAAGCAGTTTTTCACATAAGACTTGCCGAGATTAAAACCTTCTTTTTTGGTCTGCGTTTGTTGCAGATTTTTTGTTTTTTAAGAAAATAATAATAAAATTAATTGGAGTTTGATAGAATTTATTCGATTAAATTCCTTAAATAATTATGCCAAAAAGTAAATTGCAAAAGCAGGAGATTTTGCGAGATTTGGATCAAAAGATTCAAAAGTCAAAATCTATAGTTTTTGCCAGTTTCGACGCTCTTGGTGTTAAGGACAATGAAGAATTGCGTTCCAAGTTGCGAGCCGAAAAAGGTGAATACTATGTATCCAAGAAAACTTTGCTTGATTTAGCTTTCAAGAATAATAAATTAAGCGATTTGGAGGTTAGAAATTTACCTGGAAAAGTGGCTACTATCTTCGCTTATGAAGATGAAATTTCTCCAGCTAAAGTTGTTTTCAACTTTAGAAAAGGACGTGAAGACAAAATTGAATTTGTTGGTGGTGTCTTAGAAGGAAAGTTCATTTCAAAAGAGGAAGTACAAAACTTAGCTACTATTCCATCTAAACAAGAACTTTACGCTAAACTCGTTGGTTCTCTTAACGCTCCAGTTTCCGGTTTTGTTAATGTCTTAGCTGGAAATATTAGAGGCTTAGTTACTGTCTTAAAAGCAGTTGCTGATAGCAAAAATTAAAAATTAAAATAAAATTAATATTAATTAACTTGTTTTAAAACAATTGTTTAAAACAAATTAATAACAAAACTATGGAAGAGAAAAACATTGTGGAAGTTCCAGCTAAATTCAAATCATTAGTTGAAGAAATTGAAAAAATGAGTGTTTTGGATTTATCAGAACTAGTAAAAATCTTAGAAGAGAAATTCGGCGTTTCTGCTGCTGCTCCAGCTATGATGATGGGTGCTATGCCAGCTGCTGCTGCTGAAGCTCAAGAAGAAAAAACAAGCTTCGACATCGAATTAACTGAAGGTGGTGCTAACAAAATTGCAGTTATCAAAGTTGTTCGTGAAATCACAGAAATGGGATTAAAGGAAGCTAAAGATTTAGTAGACGGAGCTCCAAAGGTTATTAAAGAAGGAATCAAAAAGGAAGATGCTGAAGAAATCAAAAAGAAAATTGAAGAAGCAGGAGGAAAAGTAACTCTAAAATAATAACTTAGCTGTTTAGTATAAAAAAGACATCGCTTAATAGGCGATGTTTTTTTGTTAAACAAAATTGTTATTTAGAAGCTTAATGGAATAGAGTAGACGCTATTGTTGTTTAGGATATAGGCCTTGTTTTTGCTTTCATCAACCATTAAATCTTTAAGGTTATCAAATTTATCACTTTGGTATTGGTTAACAAATTTACCGTTTTCTTTGATATAAACAACCATTCTTTTGCTAGTTTTATCTAAAACGTATAAATATTTTTCTCCAACTCGTAAAATGTCAGCGCTACTTAAGGCTGGTTCAATATTTTCAGTGGCAAAGTTAGCATCCTTTTTTCCTTCTAAGAATTTATATACTGTTCCACTTTGATCTAGAACGAAGATACTAAAGTCAGTAACTAAGTATACTGGATTGATATTTCCACCTTCTTTTATCCAAGTAGAAGAATTACTTAATTCATCTTTTGGCATTTGATCATAACGGTAGATTTGTTTTTGTTCTTTATTTAAAAGGTATGGTCGGTTGTTGTAAATATCAAAAGCTGAAATTTGAGGATAATTATCAATCTTTATTTTATTAAAGCTAACCTTTTCTTGTTTGTCGATGCTGATAACTTGATTTTCAGAAAGGAAGTAAACATTACCATTTCTTTCAGTGGTGGATAGCCCTTGATTTTTTATAGCTTCATTTGTTGTTAGTTTACTTAAAACTTTGTTTTCAAGGTTTAAAAGGTAGATAGATTTAGTATTGCCATCAAGGGCATAAATCTTGTTGTTTGATTTAGCAAGAGAAATAGCTTGGGTGTTAGCTAGGGCGTCAACAACTGAGAAATTACCCAATTCTTCTGGATTGTTAACGATTACTATTTTTTGAATTTGAGCTATTTGTCCATTTAATTTATTTTCAATGTCAGTATAGTTTTCAACTTTGCTTTTTTCTTTCTCGGTCATGGAATCTAATAATTTTTTTAAATCCATAATTGCTTCCTTAGCCAGAGTTTCATTATTGTATAGTAGGGCGGAGTCAATTTTGCTTTGTTTTTGAGTAATCAGCTCTGAGAAATTAGAAGCATTTTCTTCAACTAATATTTCATTTTCGGTATTCTTTTTAAAGAATGAGTTTATAACCAAAGCAATCACTAAAACTCCAGCTACTATTAACAAAATATTTGTTAGCTTTTTCTTTTTGCTGTTAGTTACTACAACTTCATTAATATCCTTAATTCTACTTTCTGGTTTTTTAAATATTGATTTTATTCCAATAATCTTTTTTAATATTTTGGAAAAGAATTGAGAAATTTTGGATAGACGTTGGTTTATATTCTGACCTATTTTTTTAGTATCAATACTACCGGCGGTAGTTAGTAATTTTTCTGTCTTTTTTTCGGTTTGTAATAGATCAGCTTCAGTATATTTAAATTCTTGACGTTCAACTTGATGAGGGAAACTTTTTAGAAGTAATCCACAGAAGTTAGAGTAGTTATTAATGCGGTTTAAAAGGTTTTTTATTTGTTCGGTAGCTGCTTCCAATTTTAATTTTTCTAGTATTTTAATAAAGTCATCATTTAAAATATATTGTGAAAGGGAATCGTTACAAAATATAATGTATGATTTTTCTGGTATTTCACCACTAATAATAGAAGAAAATATTTTACCAGAGGACAATTCTTCTAATTCTTGTTCACCGCCATCAGGATTGATGTCGCTAATTTGGTATGACTTTTCCACATCTCTAATTAAGTATGATTTGTTGAGACCCATACTTGAGAAGTGAATTTGATCTTCATATATTATACCAACAATGATGCTAATTGATTTAAAATCAAAAGCCAGTTTTTCTTGGTCCATAAACTCTAAAAGTTCGCGGTTAGTTTTAACCAGAGAGGACTCAAAAACTGACTCAATTTTGAGGCTATTAATATTGTCGCTGAGAAATATTTTTTCGTTGAGATAGTAGTTTTTCTCAAGAAGTTGATTGATGATAAATATTATCTTGGAGGCGTTCTTTTCGGGGTGGTTTACTTCGCTTAAGACAAAGAGCTGTCCAGCTTGGTTAAGCTGTTGCTTATTAGGCTCAATGAAGTTGGTCTGAATAAAACTTTTGTTCGGATTATTGATAATATTTATACTAGATTTTTGGATGGACATAAATTGACTAAAATTTATAAATATTATATATTATAAATGTTATTCTTTATATAAATTTTATTTTAAAAATATGTTAGAAAAACTTTTCGGTTCAGTTTCAAGGGTTAAACTTTTGAAAATATTTTTACTGAATCCGGATAAAAAATATTACATTAGGCAATTAGCTAGAGACCTAAAACTTCAAGTCAATTCTGTCCGTCGAGAATTGGGTAATCTAGAAGAGTTTGGCTTGTTGTCATCTGATGATAATAATAGCATAAATTTGCCGATCTTGTCCAATGGTCGCAAAGCTCCAACAAGCGCCAAGGAGAAAAACTCTAGTTTAAAAGAAAAAAAATATTATCAAGTGAATAAAAGCTTTATTCTTTTTTCAGAAATCAAATCTTTAATTATCAAATCACAAATTTTGGCCGGAGAAAGCTTTATTGCTAATTTAAAAAAGGTGTGTCAGCCTAAGTTTATTTTACTCAGTGGTATGTTTGTTAATAATGATAATTCTCCAACTGATGTTTTGATTGTAGCCAATATTAAACGAGAAGATTTATTGCAAATTATTACTGATTTAGAAGGGGAGCTGGGAAGAGAAATAAATTTTACTATTATGGATGAAGAAGAATTTAAATATCGTCAAGAAATTGCTGATGTTTTCTTGCATAGTTTGTTAAACTCTCGTCGTTTAGTACTACTGGACAAAATCTTTAATACTGAAAAATAATTTTAAAAAAATGTTTTCTTTTAATAATACAAATAAATTTTTACCAGGAACAACTAGAGTCGTTGTCACTATAGTTGTTTTTTTAATTGTTGGTATTTTGGCTACACTAGGTTATTTTGCTTTTAAAGTTAACTCTATTTATCAGAGTGTTCAAGCTGGAAAGAATGATTTAAATCAAGCCTTAGTTTTTATGGATAGAGGTGAATTAGAATTAGCCCAAAGAACAGCCAAAGAAGCAATCGAATCTTTTTCTAGAGCTAGTGATGAATTAAGTAAATTGCAAAAAAACTTTTTTATTAAAACCCTAGCTCGTTTTAATAATGATTTTAAAAATTTAAATCATATTGCCTCTAGTGCTGAGGTTTTAAGTCGTTCAGCTGAAAATGCTTTTACCTTAATTAGTGAATTTGAAGAAATTTTTTCTGGACAAAAAGTAGCTAAATTTTCTGAATTTAGTGTAGCTGAAAAAACTTTAATTTTACAAAAGTTATATGAATCTCGCCCTGAAATGCAGGGGATTAAAGCTAATTTAGATTTAGCTTTGTTTTATTTAGATCAAAATAAGGGTGGATATTTTTCTAATATGTTTTCTTTGCAAATGGATGAATTTAAGGAGCAATTAAAACAAGCTTCTCTTTCTTTAGATAATTTAGTTTCTTTATCAGCCTTAGTTCCAGTACTTGCTGGCTATCCAGAACCGGCTTCTTATTTAGTGGTGTTACAGAATAATAATGAGCTTAGACCTAGTGGTGGCTTTATCGGTACCTATGGATTACTGACAGTTTCTTTAGGTGATATTATAAAGTTAGAGACTCATGATTCCTATCATTTGGATATGCCGGCTAGCTTGAATAAATCTTTTAAAGTTGTACCACCAGAAGAAATAAAAAAATATTTAGGAGTAGAGAATTGGTATTTGCGTGATTCTAATTGGTCACCTGATTTTGAGGTTTCAGCTAAACAGATCGAATGGTTTTATCAAGAAGAAATGAAAGCAGCAAAGCGTGAGTCTGAAATTTTATCACTTAGTGGAGTTATTGCCGTTACCCCCGATCTCATAACCGACTTAATTAAAGTGGTTGGTGAAATCGAAGTTGATGGGCAGAAATACAATGCTGATAATTTTGTCGAAATTTTACAATATGAAGTTGAGATGGCTTTTAGAGAAGAGGGAATATCAGAGTGGGATAGAAAAAATGTTATTGGAAATATTTTGTCAGAGTTAAAGATAAAATTATTTGATTTAGATAGTAATAACTGGAAGAAAGTTGCCGGTGTTTTAAATAATAATATTGCGGAGAAAAATATTTTAGTTTATTTAAATGATGATTCTTATCAAATGAATTCTTCAGCTTTAAATTGGGATGGAAAAATTAAAGATAATTCTTCTGACTATTTAATGGTGGTTGATGCTAACTTAGCAGCCTATAAGACTGATCGAGTTATGAATAAGAAAATTAAGTATTATTTAACCGAGCAAAGTGATGGTCGCTTTAAAGCTCGAGTAGAGCTATTATATCAAAACAATGGTTGGTTTGATTGGCAAACTACTCGCTATCGCAGTTTTACTAGGGTTTATTATCCTTCAAATAGTGTTTTTATCAGTGATTATGGTTTTGCAAAAGATTCAGTAATCAGTGCTTTGGAATCTAATATTGATTATCCTAAAAATTATAGTGGTGGCTTTATGTCAATTGAACCAAAAAAAGAGGCAACTTTAGTATTTGAATATTATTTATCAGAAGAAATTGGTTCTAAAATTAAGAAAGAAAAAAAATATTCTTTAGTTTTACAAAAACAAGCCGGAAATAATTCTAGTTTTGAAATGTATTTTAAGTTTTTAAATCCAATTAGTTCTTGGTCAAAAAATGTGGAAGCTGATGCAATAAAAAAAGTTGATGGCAGTGGCTTAGAGTGGTCAGGTGATTTAAACCAAGATCGTTATTTGACAGTTACTTTTTAAAATATGGCAGAGTATAGAGTGGAAAAACAATACCTAGAAAGTGATAAAAAAATGTCATCTTCGGATAGATTCTTAGTTTTATTTTTCCTAGCAATCTTCTTTGCCTTTTCAATTTTTTTTGCTTTTTCTAATAACCTAATTTATTTAAGCGTCTTGGTGGTTTTATTTTCTGTAATTATTTTTTTTATTCGTCCAATTATTGGTCTATATTTTGTAGCCTTAGCTTTGCCAACGACTGGCTTGGTTTTTAGTGTTTCGGGCTTTGAATTACCACTAATTGATTTGCTTTCTCTCCTAGCTTTAAGTGCTTTTTTTATTCGTTATTTTTATATTTACTTCTTTGCTCCTCGGATGTATAAGGAAAGTATTAAATTTCCTTATATATTATTTTTTATTTTCTTTTTTGTTAGTATTTTTATTTCGGCCTTATTATCTTCCGATCCCGTTTCTAGTATTTGGTATTTTGTTCGTTGGATACTTTTTTTATATTTAGCTTTTGTAGTTTTCCCTTATAATGTTATAGAAAACAAGGATCAATTAAAGAGAGTTTTACTCTTTACTTCTTTTGGAGCTTTAGTTTTGGCCGGGGTAGGGGTGGCTTCTTTATTTTATCAAGATCTTTCTGATTCTTTTTTTCGGGCCCAACCTTTAGCCATCTTTAATCGTTATATCTTTGGAGAAAATTATAATTTAATGTCAGAGTTCTTAATAATTGCTAGTTTTTTATTATTATCTTTGAAATACTTTTTTGAGAAAGAAAAGGAGCGTCGTTTTATCAACGTTCTTTTTGCTTTGTTATTATTTGTGGTTTTTTTAAGTTTTGGCCGTACAGCTTGGATAACAGTTGCTTTACAATTATTTCTATATTTTTTAGTAGAATCAGCTATTTTTAAAAAGAAAAAAAATTCTCTTAGAGAACTTTTTCTTTATATTTTTATAGTTGCTTGTTTGTTGTCCCCGTTGTTTATAAAAATGGTGGAATTACAACGAGCAAATGTTAGTTCAACCCAAAATCGAGTAATACTGTCGCAAATTGCTTGGTCATCTTTTTTGGAGAAGCCATTTTTTGGTCATGGTAGCGGAACCTTTGTTTCTTTAGTAGAAGATAATACTAGATTTGTGGCAAAATATGGCAGTCCTCTAGATTCACATGGATTTATACAAAAGATTTTAGCTGAGAATGGAATTTTTGGTTTATTAACTTTTGTTATATTACTTCTAGTTATTTTCGTTAGATCATTTAAAGTAATTATTTCTCAACCGAAGTATTATAAACTGACCTGGCCAATATTTATTGCTGCTTTTGGTGGAATCTTTTATCAATTATTTAACACTTCGTATTATAAAGGACGAGTATGGTTACCGATAGCTCTTTTGTTAGTAGCTCTTAAATTAATAGTAGATAAAAAAGATGAAGAATAATAGAAGAATTAAAATTTTATATATCACCCCAACCTTGGCTTCAGGTGGAGCAGAAAGGTTAACTTTAGATTTAATAGAAAATTTGGATAAGGAAGTTTTTAGTCCAAGTTTATTGCTTTTTGCTGGACAGGGTTTTTTCTATCCCGAAGCCTTGGCTAAAAGAATTAGAGTTAAGTCTTTAAAAAAGAGATTTATAATCGATCCAATAAATTTTTATTTCATATATAAATATATTAAAAATTTAAAACCAGATATTGTTCATACTCAAATGGGGGCTGATTTTTATGGGCGGCTAGCAGCTAAGTTGGCTGGGGTAAAAATTATTGTTTCTACTGAGCATAACGTTTTGGATAATTATAAACCATTTACTTCTTGGTTAAAGAAAAAAACCGCTTCTTGGTCTAATACAACTATTTGTGTATCTAAAGCTATTGAAGATGATATAAAAAAACAATATGTTAACAAAGTTCCTTTGGAATTAATATATAATGGAATTAACATCGAAAAATTTTCTCAGATAGAAAGAAAGAAAGATGTTGGTGGCGAAATTATTTTTGGTTCTCTAGGGCGACTGAGTGAACAAAAGAATTATTCTTTGTTAATAAAAGCCATTTCAGAAGTTAAAAGTGAGACAAAGTTTAAAGTTAAAATAGCCGGCGAGGGAGTGTTAAAAAAATCTTTAATAGAGGAAATTAAATTAGCCAAAGTAGAAGATAAGATTGAGTTAGTTGGAGTTAAAGAAGATGTTTCGGGTTTTTTAAAAGATTTAGATTTTTTTATACTACCTTCAAAATGGGAAGGTTTGGGCATTGTTCTTTTAGAGGCGGGGTTAGCACATTTGCCAGTTTTAGCCTCAGCTACCGGTGGAATTCTGGAAATTATTGAAGATAAAAAGACGGGGATTCTTTTTGTAAATAATGATGTTTTAGATTTAACAAAAAAGATTGAATATTTCTTAGATAAAAATAATAGAAAAGCTTTGGATATTTTAGGAGAAAATTTGTATACTAAGGTAGTAAATAATTTTGCTATTTCTAAGTTAATAAAAAAATACGAGCAGGTTTATTTATCACTAATAAAAAAATATGAGAATATTACAAGTAAATAAATATAATTATCTTCGAGGTGGAGCAGAAAAGTATTTTATTGAGTTAAGCAAAGAGTTAGAACGAGCTGGTCATCAAGTAGCTACTTTTTCTATGCGCCACCCAAAAAACTTACCAAGTCCTTGGGAAAAATATTTTGTTTCTCGAGTAAGCTTTTCAGAAAACTCTTTATATTATTCATTGCTTCGTCCCTTTAGAGTTTTATATAGTTTTGAAGCTAAAAGGAAATTTACTCGTTTAATTAAAAAATTTAAGCCTGATATTATTCATATTCATAATATTTATCATCAGATTTCTCCCTCTATTTTACCGGTGGCTAAAAAATATAATATACCAGTAGTGATGCACTTGCATGATTACAAATTAATTTGTCCCAACTATCAATTATTAGCCCACGGTCAGATTTGTTATCGTTGTTTACCAAATAAGTATAGTCAATGTTTAAAGCAGAGATGTTTTAAAGATTCTTTTTGGAAAAGCTTGTTAGCTACAATTGAAATGACTCTGCATCACAAGATTTTTCATATTTACAAAAAAAATATAAATCTTTTTATTGCTCCAAGTAATTTTATGAAGAGAACAACCACTGCCTTTGGTTGGCCAGATGACAAAATTAAAGTTATATATAATTTTCCTGAGAAGATAAGAGAAGAAATAAAATCAGAGATAGGTGATTATGGATTATATTTTGGTCGCATTTCTAAGGAGAAGGGAATTAATATTTTACTTGAAGCTCTATCACTAGCTAAAGATAAGGTTAAGGTTAAAATTGTTGGTTCTGGCCCAGAAGAAAAAAACTATATTTCCAGTCTTAAATCTTTAGGTCTAGATGGTCAGGTAGAATTTTTAGGTTCAAAGTTTGGTAAAGAGTTGTTTGAAATTATAGCTAAAGCTAAGTTTGTAGTTATCCCTTCAATTTGGGCTGAGAATATGCCACTGACACTACTCGAATCAATGATGGCTAAGAAGGTAGTTTTGGTTTCTAAAACTGGTGGTTTACCAGAATTAATTAATAACAAAGAGAATGGTTTTATTTTTGAAAACGGTGATGCTAGAGATTTAGCAAAAGTAATTGACTCTCTATCTAATTATAATTTAGTTGAAATGGGCGAGAAGGCCAAAAAAAGAGTAGAAGATCTCGTTATTGAGAAGCATCTATTAAAAATCTTAGATGTCTATACAAGCTTAATTAATAAAAGATAAAATAAGCTTAATATGGCTAATATTAGCTATATTTATTGGTATTTTTTGATATATTGCCTTAAGAATGAATGTCTATTGACATTTATTTTTGTTTATGTTATAATTTAACGTTATTTAGTAAATATTAATTAGAAATAAAATTCAATAAAAATATGAAAAAAAATGTTTTAAAGTTTTTAGTTTTATTTTCAGTTGTTTCCATTGCTGTGATTGTTGTTACAGCTAATGTTGGAAAAACTAAAGTAAAATCATATTATTCAGGTGATGCTATCTCTTATCGTGATAAGTTGGTTGTAGCTTCAACTGATAGTGAGGCTTTAGAGGTTTTTACTCTAGAGAGTGATGGTTTAAAAAAACAATTTTCAGTGAGACCTTTTGATAAGCGTTTCAATAAAGATGAAAGTTTTTATTCCGTTAAATTAAATATTGAAAATGGGCAGTTATATGCTTACACCATTTCAGGTTATACTTTGTATAAGTATAATATTTCTGATTTAAATTCTTATTCCTTAGTTAAAGAGAATAAGAATACTTATTGGGAATGGTACAATAAAGTTGATAAATTTGGTGATAATATTGTTACTATTTCAGCTAAGGGTGTAAAAATATTTAATAATGACTTAGAGGTTATTGATAGTTTTAATGTTGTAAATGATGTACCAAATAATATTTCCTCAGCTGGTAGCTCTAATTACATTTTTAACTTAAAAGAAACAGAGAATAAGATTGAAATTTTTGATCGTTCTCAAAGAAAAGTAGTTAAAACTTTGTTAATTAATTTCTACGGTAAACCAGATATTAGATCGCTTTATTACAATAACACCGATAAAATGTTATACTTTGCTGACAATCGTTCAGTAAAAAAAGTTGATACAGTAAGTGGCGCTTTAAAAGATACTTTTGAGCATTTAGGTTATCCCGGTTATGATGTTAGATCATCTGGTAATGAATATGTATATTTTGCTAACGGTTTAGGTGTAGTAAAGTTAAATCGATCTGATATGTCTGTTGTTACTTCTCGTCGCACTGGGTCTTTAACTGTTAAAGAGGGTTGGGCTATGGGACTTAAAGTAGCTATTACTAGCACCGGAGAAAAATTAGTTGTCTTTAATAATTCTAGTATTATTGTTATGGATGGAAACTTAAAAGTTTTAGGTTATGCTCAAGCTGGTTTAGACGACAAGGTTTATGCTAAAGAAAATTTATTTTTAAAACTAAGTGATGTAGTAGTTAATAGCGGAACTCAAGTTGAAGTTTCTGGTGGTGGATATTTACCCAATGAAAATTTAGTTGTAAATTTCTATGGTCAAAAATATAATGTTAAAGCTAACAACGAGGGTCGTTTTGCTAAAACATTAAGCGTTCCAAGTTTAGTAAATAGTAATTCTAGAAATAGAGTTTATTCACAATCTACTCGTGATGATATGGAGGTTAAAGATATTTCTGAAAAAACTGATATTAAAGTTGATGGTGAAAAAAGTAAATATACTTATAGTATTAGTATAGAAATCAAAGATTCAATTATTGAAAAATAATAATAAAAACACTAAGCGATAAAACATATGGATTTAATGAATATAATCAGACAAAAGAGACAAACTTTAATTTCGATTTTCCTAATCTTTATGGTTATTGGTTTGGTTTTGTTTTTATCACAAGATTTTAAATACGGTGCTAAATCAAAAATTTTAATCATTCAAGAAGGGGCAGAAAAAGTTGATCCTTTCTCAGTTTCTCGTTCGGTAGAATATTTGTCAGATTTGTTATCAAAAGTTATTTACTCTTATTCTTTCTATGAATCAGTTATGAATTCTGATTTTAATATTGATGAACAATATTTTGGCGAGACCTCTAACAAAAAGATGAAAATCTGGAAAGAAACAGTTTCGGCTAAGAGTTTGGATGATTCTGGTATTATAAACATTAATGTTTATCACAAAGACCCATATCAAGCTAAACAAATAGCTTTAGCTATTAATCATGTTCTTATCAATTCTCATCAGAATTATCATGGTTTAGGATCTTCAGTAAAAATTAATGTTATTGACCAACCTGTATCTTCTTCTTATCCAATTAAACCAAATTTACTATACACCTTAGTTATTATTGTTGCTGTTTCATTATTCTTTGGTTTAACCTATATCTATCTTTTCCCAGAACAAAAATATGACATTCATCTTTTTGGCAAAAAGCATAAAGTAGTAACTAGAGTACAAATGGTTTTGCCTAATAAAGATTTAATTGAAAGAGTGGTAGAAAAAGATAGGGAAAGTGGATTAAAAGAAATTGATAAAATAATTGAAAGAGAAAATGTTAAAGAGAATTTTGATTTAAGAAAAAATAGAGAAGAGGAATTAATTGATGTGAAGAAATCAGGTGATATTACATCACTGTTTGAATAGATATTAATTATTTAATATATAAGTTAGTGGTTCCTTAAAAAACATTTTTTGGTGCTTAATACTTAAAAGATCTTTAAGTTAGAGGTTTTTTAAGTATTAAGCAAATATTTTAAAATTAAAAAAAATAAAAACCAAAAAATAATTAACGATGAAAAAGATTATCTTTGTACTTTTAAGCATGGTAGCCGTGCTTGGTACAATTAGTGCCCAAGAAAGAATTAGCCTTCTTTATAATGGAGGAACCACTGTTTATGACACAAAAATCTTAAGCAATGGAGATACTATTGTAAAAGTAGGAACCCATTCCAATAATGAGTTTTTCGGAGAATTATTCTTCGATAGAACCAATTATATTGGAGTTTATGGAAGCTACGGTTTCCAAAGTGCTCTTATTGATCAATTTAAAGCTTCTGAGTTTAATGCTTGGAGTGTTGGTCTTATCTCGACCATATCATTTGAGCCCATCTGGTGGAAACTTTCTGCCGGATATTTCTCCAAAAAATCTATTTTAAAAGGATTTGATCTTGATGATTCTACTTGCACCAGAGGACTTGAATTGAGAACTTCCATTTTGTTTGCGCAAGATGATTCCCGTATTATTCCTAGACTTGAAGTTTGGGGAAGTGCGAGATTATCTTCTTACCAAAATAAGATGTTCCTAGAGGGGTACAACTTCGGAGCAGATATTCAAATCTATAGATTTGATATTATGCCCGACTACTTCTTGGCACCCATGCTAGGAGTAGAAAAGAAGGAGGTATTACCCTTAAGTCTTCTCACTTACAAAGTGGGTATAGCACTAGGGAGTAATTTCTCACCAACCCCAATTGCAAAGTTATATGGATTTGTTTCATATAACAATACCTATTACACTTACGGAAACGTTTGTGTAAAAACTCCAGTGTTTGGAGTGGGATGCACAATTGCACCTCTGGGATTGTTTTGGAG
>CAYTEZ010000013.1:0-17980 GCA_964437025.1 uncultured Gammaproteobacteria bacterium | reverse complement strand
TAAAGGGAGAAGAGTTCGAATTTTCTATATTTATCAAAACCCAGAAAGAGCTTGGAATTTTACCAAAAAAAGAGAAAAATTAGAAAAAAGAAGAATAGCTAAAGAAGTGTTTGCTCGAGATTTTATTTCAGCTAAAAATAATGTTAATAATATTAAAAAAGAGCTTGGTGAATTGGTTGTTTTAACCGTTGTGCAGAAGGATTATAGTAATAAAGATGAGAAAATATGGTTTAGCGTTAAGAATATTGACGATTATTTAAAATTTGATTATACTGAAGAATCAATAATACAATTAATTAAATAATGATATGTTTTTTTTAAAGAAAAATACTAAAAACAAAGAAGATGTAATTAGCTTTGATGATCTGTCTTCTAAAAAGAAAGCAAAAATTATCAGGGAGGCTGTTAGAAAATCAAATGAAGACCAATTAGAGTTGATTAAAAAATATGAACGAATCTATGGAAAGGATTAAGCGATAATTTATTAATTTGCATATTTTAAAAAAGGGCAGCTGTTTGGCTACTCTTTTTTTTGTTTCTTTAGGCTACTTTTTCCCAGTCTTCTAAAATTCGGATGTAGGTTATAAAATTACAACCATTTTTTTGTATCCAAATTTGGTCTTCTTCCATTAAGGAATCTTTTCCAATTCCTCTTACTGTAGCTTCACCGAATTCTGGATGTTTAATCTTGTCTTCCGGTTGGAATTTAAAATTTGAACATAATTCTTTATTTGTTTCTACTGGAATTGTTTCTCCAGTTCTTGTTGTCATGAGTTGACACATAATTACCTCCTTTTTTGTTAATTTGCTTTTTGGTGATCTCTAGGGGAATCGAACCCCTATTACCAGGATGAGAACCTGGCGTCCTAACCGTTAGACGAAGAGACCGTAATCATTTCCATATTCTAAATGATATTTTTATTTTTGGCAAGTTTATTTAACTTAACAGAAATATTTTAAAAGGTAAAAAAACAATATTATCCTTAAAGCTTATTATGTCGTTAGAATTTGATATAACTATACCATATTTAGCTTTTATCTTTTCAAAGGTTTTTAATATTTGTTTTCCGTCTTTTTTATCCATTCCAACTTCTATAATTATTTTTTTACCGTTTTCTATATCTAGAATAAAATCAGCCCCACCGCTTGAAGGATCATAGCTAATTGAAGCTACTGCTGGTGATATCAAATCTCTGTATAAATATGTTCCAACTACATCTTCCATGACTTTCCCTTGTCTAGTTAAATAGGTTGATTTATCTCCGGTTATACTAAGTAAGGCCATTCTATAAGTGGAGCTCATAAACAAAAATTTTGATGATTTTCTTGATTTGTTTATATTTGAGCCGTTGGGTTGAATTTTTATTAATAATTCCGCTTTTTCTAAAACATCCAAAATATTTATTAGAGTAGATCTATGTATTTCTATAATAGCTGAAATTTTATTAGTGCTAGGAGCATCTAAGCTGTCTGCCAGAATGAATAGAAGTCTTTTAGTGGCAAGTAATGTTTTGGAATCAAATTTTTCTAAATTTCTAATATCAATATTTATAACCTTGTCAATTAATAATTTTATTTTTTCGTAAATTTTATTTTTGTCTTTATTTAATGAGAAGGGAAGATTTTCAACATTAATATATTTTTCAACCTCTTCTGGCTTTATTTTTGACAAATAGTTTCTTATCTCTGAATTAATGTTATTTAACTTTTTTACAACTTCTTCCGCGTTTTGTGAGTAATATAAGGCGTCTTTAATTTTTTCTTTTATTCCTTTTTCTGGGTATATATTATTTTTTAATAATTCCAATTCACAAAAACTCATTGGGTACAATTTTTCAAAAACAGCTCGGCGAGAAACGTCGGCGTCTACTTGCAAGGAAACGGCCGATGAACCAGTAGTAATAATAAATACATTTTTTGTTTTATTAAATAATAATGTTTTAATATTATTATTCCATTGTTCATCCGATTGAACTTCATCAATAAATATAAATATTTTTTCTTTTTGTTTCTCTAATTTTTCTCCTAAAAAATGTTCATAAGCTTCTATTAGATCTAGAAGGGATAACCCCAATGTTTCTACGACTTCATCCATTGAAATATATAGCAAATATTTTTTATCTATTTTTTGAGATAGGTCTTTATAAGTTTGAGCAAGAATTGTTGTTTTGCCAACTCCTCTTAAACCAGGTATAATTATCCATCTTTCATTATCTTTATTTTCAATAAAATCATTGGCATATTTTTTTATTTTAACAAAAATATTTCTAGGTTTTAGTATAACTCCATTACTATCTTCGGTATGGTTTTTCAGAGTGTATCCAGCATTATTTATTTGATTTTCTATATAATTAAGGGCTTCTTGTTTCATATGTATATTATAATTTATATTATTATTACTTATTAGTATATCATAATGTACAAGTAAGTCAATATCTATTTTTAAGCCTAATTCTATTGGTTTTTATTAAAAATTACTTGTTGCACTTAACAAAAAAACGCTTGAAAGCGTTTATTCTAGTCTTTTACCAATAATCCAAGTATTACCCTTAAGAAAATCATCACTTCCTAGGGCTTTTTTGCCCTCTAGTTGAACGATTTCAGGTCTTATGGCTAAATCCTTGGCCTTAATGTATAGAGCTCCATTTTCGACAAATATTTCCCCTGGAAGATGTTTAGAGGAGTCTTTAAACTGCTTATCTGATTTCTGTATTTTAAATAATATTTTTTCTTTTGGCAAGTCTGTTTTACTAACAAAGGCATAGGTTCCAGGCCAAGGAGAATAGGCTCTAATTTTTCTCTCTATTTCTTCAGCCGTATCGGTAGTGAAGTTTAAGTGTCCAGCCTCTTTTTCGATGAGGGTAACATAGGTGGCTTCAGCTTCATCTTGTTTTTCTGGTTTTAAATTGCCCATAAGATAATCGGAGATAATTGAAGAAATATTATGTTTTGTTAAATCAATAATTTTTTCTAAAAGGGTAGCGCCGGTTTCATTTTTGTCTAAATTAATTTCTACTTTTTTAATAATATCACCGGTGTCCATTCCTTCATCCATTTTCATAATTGTTATACCACTTTTACTATCGCCGTTTAATATTGGTCCTTGGATGCAAGAAGCCCCACGATATTTTGGTAACAATGATCCATGTACATTTAAACAAGAATATTTAGGAATATCTAAAATACTTGAGGGAAGAATTTTGCCATAAGCAACAACGATAATTAGTTCCGGATTAATTTCTTTTATTTCAGGAATAATATCTTTAATTTTTTCTGGTTGCAATATTTTTATTTCTTTTTCTTGTTTTTCAGCTACTATTTTAACTGGTGATTTATTTACCAAAAGATTACGGCCAGAACAAGAGTCTGGTTTAGTAACAACAGCTACTATATCTAAGAGTTCATTGTTTAATAGTTCTTGTAGTGAGACAGCAGCTAGAGTTGGAGTGCCCATAAATATTGTTCGTATTTTTTTCTCCATAGTATTATTCGTTTATAGCTCGGTCGATAAACAGTATTCCATCTAGGTGATCAACTTCATGTTGAATAACTCGAGCGAGTAATCCTTCAGCTTCTATTTTTTTCTTTTTTCCTTTTTCGTTAAAATAGGTGCAAGAGATTTTTTTGTGACGTGATACTGGTAGGTAATATATTTCTCCTTTTTTATTTAAAACAGATAGACAACCCTCCTGATCAATTTCTTTAGCCCAAGATTTTTTTGTAATTTCAGGATTAATCAAAGGCATTCCTTTTTCGTTTTTGTTTATTACAATAACTCGGATGTTTTGTCCGATTTGAGGAGCAGCTAATCCAGCACCATCTTTCTCAAGCATGGTTTCTGACATTTCTGTTATTAGTTTTTGAAATTCTTTATTTGAGATTTCATCTAAATTAATGTCTTTGGATTTACGTCTAAGTATTTCGTTGGGGTGTTTTACTATTTCTAACATTATTTTTTGAAAGTTTTAAATTTAAAATTATTGTCTTTTTTAGGGCTGAGTACTTTAAAGAAGTACTGCCACTTCTGACCAGTTTGACACAATTCACGGGTGTCTGTCAAGGCCTGAAGAATTATAGCCTGATTATAGTCCTTGCAGGCTTTAAAGACCGAAGAACGCTTAAAATCGGGCACTGAGAGCTCTTTAATAACCCTTAAGGCCAAATCCTGCCACTGATAGGCTGGGGCTTTCTTGGTGGGTTGTTTATTGAGAAATATGCTTTTTATATCATCCATAGTGTTTCATGGTTAAATAACCAATACCTAAATCTTTCTGATAGGAGAGGGTCTCGGGACTGTATTCTAGGTTATTTATTATACCAAGCATTAGTGCGATTGGTCGAAGTCCACATTCTTTAGCCTCCATGGCTAATTTTAAATCAGTGTTTAAAATATTTTCACTGCCTTCTTTTCCTTTCTTTAAGTTTTCAATTGTCTTGTCGTCAAAGAGATTAGCTTTTTGAAAAAAACCTCCAGGAGCATTACGGGTTAGGCAATGGGACAACTCAGCTGAAGTAATGATGGCGAATCTTTTTTCACTATCTGCAAGTTCGGTGGCTAACTTTTGCCCAAGTTCAAAATGATATTTTAAATCTTTATTTAAAGAAGTATTAATGATTAGAACTTTACCTTTAAATTCTTTCATTCTTTGATTATTTTCTGAGAGTAATAAATAGAGAGGGATGTTAGCCCCGTAATCAGGACGATGACTAGCCTCTAACTCTACTGTGTAATCTGGTTCAGTAGCTTCTTTTAGTTTATAGGCTAAAGACATATCGCTTTCTAAAATTAACTTGCTAGAATAATCACCAAATTCTTCAAAGTTAATTAGCACCTCAAAGTGATCATTAATAATTACTTCTTGGTTTTTTTCTTTACTATGAGGAGAAATGATGATAACAGTGTCAATATCTTGTTTAGCTATTTCTTTTTTTATCTCATTCAAAGTCGCAGTTGTTTTTTCTAACACTGAAGTGTTTTTCTTCCCAATATTTGGAATGAGAATAGGGGAGTGTGGTGTAATGTATGAAGATATAATCATATTATTGTTCAATAACTTCAGAGATGGCTGAACCATCGGTATATAGATTTAAGATTTTATCTGAGACAGAAATAATATTTGACCATTTATATCCTAGTCCTTCAAAAACTTCACCACTAACAAAAGGACGTTTTTGTCCGTTTTCAATTAAATAAACGGAAGGAGTAGTAGGTGATTTAAGAAGTTCACCGTCGTTAAATTTAACCGGGGAAACAGTTTGCAAAGAATTTAAAACTTTTTCATCAACAGCAATTATTTTTTTACCTTTGAATTTGGTAGTTAAAAATATTTTATCAATTAAAGGAGCTTTGGTATCTTCCTCAACAAAGTATACTCCGCCAGTTTTTTTGTTTTGTAATAGAGCGCCAGTAGCGTAGGCGGTAGTTACAGTGATTTCTTTGCCATCAGCATAGGAATTAACATCTTGCCAAGAAGCAGTCATAATTTCTTCAACACTATAACCTAAAGCTTTAAAAGCGTCTTTAGCAAAAACTCTTTTTTTACCATCAACTAATAGATATAGTTTACCATCTGGAGCCATGATGATAGAGTAATTAGAGAATTTTATCGGTGCTCCTTCGGTATAGGCATTTAGAGCTGAAGCTGAAACTTCAATAGCTTTGTTTATATCAAAGCGAGAAGTTAAAACACTTTTGCTAGCAAATTTGCGACTCATTCCATTTTGAATTAGGTAATAGCTTTCGCCAATTTTTAAAATTGTTCCTTCAGTGTAACCTTGAGTAGGGAAATATTTATTCCATAATTTCCAGAAATTATAATTTCCGTTATATACATGAGGGGTATAGTTGTATAAAGCAGCGGTAGCAGTATTTTCAATATAGACTTCTAGATCAGAATTAGAAATAGTTCCATATTGATTTTTAAAGGTATAAGTATTTCCAGCTTTGTAGGTATATTTTTGAGGATTTAACATATACCAACGAAATTGAAGAGCAGCACTATTTATTTGTTTACCAAAACCTTTGTAGTATGGATTGCAAGCCCAAGAATCAGGACAACCATAGCCAGTAGCCCAATCTAATTGACTTTGTTTAGGACTAGAATCACTAATTAAGCTTTGTTCTTTTTGTACTAAAACCAAAAGGAATTTAGGATTAACAGTTCCAATCTTTCTACATTTTTGTTGACGCTCAGCTTCAGTTGGGCTGTCACTTAGAGTTACTCCATCACAATCATAATTATTAACGGAAGCATCATAGATAATTTGAGCAGCTGTCTTTTCTTGACCGTAGGAACTAGTGGTGGTGTAATTAGCTAAACAACTATTTTGTTTTTCTAAAAAACTCTGAATTTGACTGGATGTCATTGAATTATAGTTTAATAACTCTTGATCACTGATAAGGAAACCGGGTTTAAATTCAGTGGCAGCATTAGTAGCTAAAGGCAACAAAAATATTAGGGACAGGGCCCAAAAAAGTGTTTTTTTCATGTATTTAATCTTAATTTTTAATGTAGTTATATTATAGTATAATTGAGATTTTTTGGGAAGACTAGAAATATTCAATTTTTTTATTCCAAATGAGCTTTTTCAATATCACTATTTATCTTTTTTAATAGGTTAGGATGTTTTTTTAAATCTGGATCTTGAGCGGTTAATTTTTTTATCTCTTTATTCGCTTCATCAATAATTTCATGATCGAAAAGAGTAGCGAAACGGAAATTCATAATACCAGATTGTTCAGTACCATAGAAATTACCACTACCACGATTCTTTAAATCTATTTTAGCTAGTGATAAACCGTCATGATATTTTTGTAGAGCTTCCAGTCTTTGAGTTATGGCGCTTGGTTTGGTGTTTGGCAGTAGCCAATTATTTTCTTCTGTTTCTGGTTTTTCGCTTAAGTGTAAGAAGCAATAACTTTGGATTTCGCTACGACCAACTCGACCACGGAATTGATGAAGTTGAGCTAGTCCAAATCTTTCAGCTCCTTCAATGAGCATAACGGTAGCGTTAGGAACGTCAATTCCAACCTCCACTACCGAGGTAGATATTAGAATTTTAATTTCATTCTTTTGAAACTTTTCCATAACTGCATCTTTTTCTTCACTTTTCATTTTGCCATGTAAAATAGCCATAGGTATTTCTGGGAAAATTTCTTTCTTTAATTTCTCATATTCTTCTTTAACTGATTTAGCCCCTAGTTTGTCTGAAACATCTATTAAGGGGCAGATGATGAAGGCCTGGTGGCCTTTATTTACTTCAGTTTTAATGAATTCATACATTTGACTGGTTTGTCCCTCTACCACTACTTTAGTGATGATTTCAGGCCTATTTTGGGGCTTCTGTGAGATAAGGGAGAAGTTTAGGCCATAAACAGATATTAGAGCTAGAGAACGAGGAATAGGGGTGGCAGTCATGGATAGGAAGTGGGGGGTGGTTTTTCCTTCATTGTCGTCTATATTTTTGTTAATAATTTCTTGTCTTTGATTAACACCAAAAAGATGTTGTTCATCAACTACAACCAAGGCTAATTTTTTAAACTTAATTTTTTCTTGAATTAGAGAATGAGTACCAAAAACGATATCAGCTTCTTGCGTAATTTGTTTTATCTGTTCCGACTTATTTTTTGCTAAAGGAAAATTGCTTAGTTTGCTTTTTGAAGTTAGTAAAGCAATTTTGAAATTAAAGGAAGAAAATATTTTTAAAGCAGTGTTGTAATGTTGTTTGGCTAAAACTTCAGTGGGGGCCATAAAAGCAACTTGTTTTTTGTTTTTGATACAATTGAAAGCAACGAGTAGGGCAACAATTGTTTTTCCGCTACCAACATCTCCTTGGAGTAGACGTGACATTGGAGTTTTTTCTTGCATGTCTTTAATTATTTCCCAGGCAGATTTTTTTTGATCAGGGGTTAAGGTATATGGCAGGGAAGCGATAAATTTTTTTATTTCGGAAATTTTTCCAGGAACCGGTATCGCTATCTTTTTGCTCAATTTTTCTTTGACCAAGTATGATTTTAATTGAAAGAGAAATAGTTCAGAAAATTTAAAACGATTGATAGCCAAATCAATGTCGGTTTGATTTTTAGGAAAGTGAATTTTTTGTAGAGTTTCGTTTAGGCTAATTAATTTTTGTGATTTAATAATCTCCTCAGGTAAATATTCAGGAAGGTCTTTAATTAGTTTTAATGATTGATGGATGAGAAAGCGTAATTGTTTTTGTGATATGGAAGAGGTGAGACTGTATACCGGGACAATACTAGCCGTATGAATATTTTCCTGTTTTTCGTTTATCTTTTCATATACGGGGGAGGTCATTATTAGTCGTCCACCTTGATTTTTTATCTTTCCCGCTAAAGAAACTTTATCACCTGGCTTTAGGGTTTTAGCAATAAAGGGTTGGTTAAACCAAACAACTTCTAAAGAAGCGCTGTCATCTGATATTAGAGCTTCAGTGAGCATCATTTTACTACGAAAACTTCTTCTGTTCTTTATCAACTCTATCTGTCCTTTGATATTGATAGTTTCATTTAGCTTTAGAGCTGAGATTTGGGGGCAAGCTTCATATTTTTCATAGCGGTTGGGGAAATAAAAAACAAGGTCTGAAATATTATTTAGACCTAGTTTTTTTAGAGCTTTTTCAGTTTTTTCACCTACACGGTTTAATTGCCTAATAAGCATAAAATTGTGTCCCCGCTAGGAATCGAACCTAGATTACAAGATCCGCAATCTTGCGTTCTATCCGTTGAACTACGAGGACTTAGATTTGTATTGTAGAAAATAAAAAGGAATCTGTCAATTTATTACAGTTTAAACATCTTGGCTAGTCCTTCACTTAATGGTTCATGATTTTTTTCGATATCTTCTTTTAGATATTTTAAAAGATATTCTCTAAGTTCTAGCGGGTTTTGTTGATATAATTCAATTGATAATCGATGTTGTAAAGGATTTTTGAATTCAAAAAATACTTTCTTCATATCTTCTTGTGGACGGTAGATAATGTAGAAGTTGGAGATTGATTCAAAAGAGAAGAATTTTTTGTCAACTAGTACTCCATCATATTTGATAGCAAAATCAATCTTTTTTACTGGTTCGTTATCAAAAAATATAATTAAAGCACCGGCAATAACAATGATTAAAGCAAAAAAATAGTTGCGATCAATTATGGCATAGACTATTAGAGCTAAGGCAATAACTGAGGCAATGATATACCAAGTTTTAGTCTTTTGATGTTTGATGTGGCTATCTATTTCCCAATGAAAATCAAAATCTTCCTTGTTTATTTCTTCGTTCATATTTTTGTTGACATTATTATTTATATTTTATAAGATAGTTATATTGTATCATATTTTTAAATATTTCACAATTCAAGGAGAGGTGCCAGAGTGGCTGAATGGGGCACCCTGCTAAGGTGTTGTGCTCGAAAGAGCACCGAGGGTTCGAATCCCTCCCTCTCCGCAACATCGTGCTAGCACGAGGTACTTAATTCTAAGTATCCCGGAGCTAGCAAAAATAAGATTAAATTTCTATTCTCGAGCTAAAATTTAGTATCGAATAGACTTAGAAGCCTCTACTCAAGGGGCTTTTTTGTAGACTCTAAGGGCCAACTTATTTGAATGAACCATGAAAGAAAAAGGCTCCACCTTTTGTATTAGAGGTGAAAGGTCGAATATAATCATAAATTATTAAATTATAAAAACATATGAAAAAAATTACATTAGGTTTAGGCGCTTTAGCTATAATTGGTATCGCGGGTTTATCCGCAAGTGCTGTTTTCGCTTATCAAGGTGATTCAACTGTTAAGGGACCAAACTATTCTGCAGATCGTCACGCAGCTATGGAGCAGGCATTCGAGAATAAAGACTATAATGCCTGGAAAGGTCTTATGACGGGGAATGGCCGAGTTATGCAGATTATTAATAAAGACAATTTTGCTAAGTTTGCAGATGCACATGATTTAGCAGAACAAGGTAAAACAGTAGAAGCACAAAAAATTCGTCAAGAACTTGGTTTAGGTTTAAATAATGGTTCTGGTTCTGGTTGTGGATTACAGAATAGCAGCGGTAAAGGCGCTGGTAGAATGGGTACAGGCAGAGGAATGAATCGTTAGAGCAATAAAGTTTATTATTATGCACCAAGCCCTGATTAATTCGGGGCTTAGTGTATAGTTAGTTTGATTTTGTTATAATTGATATTATGAGTGAAAATAGCTTGTTTTCTGACGAAGAAATTATTGAGCGTGTCCGATCTGAAGATCAGGAGCTTTATGCTATTATAATTGAAAGATATCAAGAAAAACTCTTACGTTATGCCGTTAATTTAATTCAGGATGAACATAATGCCGCTGATATTGTCCAAGAATCTTTTATAAAGGCTTTTATAAATTTACGAGGTTTTAATACAAAAAAGAAATTTTCTAGCTGGATTTATCGCATTGTCCATAATGAGGCAATAAACATTGCTAAAAAATATAGAAGAGAGGTGCCAATTTTAGAAAATATAGATTTTAAAAGCGAAGAAGACCTTGAATTAAACTTTGAAAAAAAAGAAATTGTTGATAAGGTTGAAAAATGCTTTGCTAAAATGCCGTTATTATATGCCGAGCCGCTTCGCTTATATTATATTGACGAAAAATCTTATGAAGAAATAAGCGATATTTTGAGATTGCCTATGGGAACGGTTGCCACCCGCATTAATCGGGCAAAAATATTAATTAAACATATATGCCAAAAGAATTAAAAAAAATTTCCGAGAGTATAATGGGCGAAATTCGTCATGGAAAGTTAAAAATGCGCCCTAAGCTATATTTTATTATTGGCTCAGTTTTAGTTTTTATTAGTTTGATATTATCAGCCCTAAGTTCTGTCTTTCTTTTTGGTTTAATTAGATTTTCTTTGCGCTCACATGGCCTGATGGGACAATATCGCTTTGAGCAATTACTATCAAGTTTCCCTTGGTGGGCAGCGATATTGGCAGTTTTAGGATTAATAATTGGATTGTGGCTAGTTCGTAAATATGATTTTTCCTATAAAATAAATTTTAAAATAGTTATAATTGGCTTTGTGACGGCCATAATTATTGCCGGATACTTAGTAGATGCGATAGGCTTGAATGACGTTTTTTCTCGCCAAGGGTGTATGAATAGAATTTATGGAAGAAATAATTGTTCTCGCCAAGCAAAATAATTTTATGGAAAATTTAATTAAAGACTTTTTAAATAAAGATAATATTTTTGCCGTTGTTGGTGTCTCTAGGGATTCGTCTAAATACGGAAATAAAATTTATGCTGATTTAAAGCAGTCTGGATATAGAGTATATCCGATAAATCCAAACATTGAAGAAATTTTTGGTGATAAATGTTATCCTTCTTTAGATAAATTACCGTTAAAGCCTGACGTCGTAGATATAGTGGTTCCGCCAATAATTACTGAAGAAATAGTTAAACAATGTAAAACTTTAGGGATTACTAATGTTTGGTTGCAGCCAGGATCAGAATCAGAGGAAGCAATTAAATTTTGCCAAGCTAATAATATAAAATTAGTTTCCGGCGTTTGCGTAATGGCTGAGAGAAATATCCACGATAATCAATAGAATTTAGTTTAAACTTAGTGCCCTTGACTAAGTTTTAATTATGCGATACTATATCAATATAAATTGATATACTATGAAACAAAATTTATTAACTTTTACTAAAACGATAGGCGACTCAACCAGATTAGAGATTCTAAACCATTTAAAAAAGGAGTGTTGTGTCGGTGAGCTTTGGAAGAAGCTAGACTTGCCACAAAACTTAGTTTCCCATCATCTTAAAGTTCTGCGCGAAGCGAAACTAATTATTCCTGAAAAACGTGGATTAAAAGTTGTTTATCGTCTTGATAAGAATTCGTTAGCTAAAAATTTAAATCAGTTAGATAAATATTTACAATAAAAATATGATTAAAAAAAATGAAGGAGTTTTAGATCGATTAATAAGGGTGGTGTTGGCTGAAATATTTTTTATTTTAGCTTGGTTCTGGTTTGGCGGCGTGACGCAAGTTATCTTATATATCTTAGGTTTGGTAATGATTATCACTTCGGCAATTAGTTTTTGTGGTCTGTATAAAATATTTGGCTTTAGCACTAATAAAAATGAAAAGAAGCTGTCAAAAATAGTAATGGTTATTTTTGCAATTATTTTTCTATTAGTTGCTATTGGCGGTACATATGCCAGTAGCTTCTTCAGCAAGAAATTTTTTATTGAAGATTTTAATTCAATGAATAATAATTATAAACAAACACTATACTATACGGGCCAAGATAATAGAGCAGCGAGCACCGCTAATTATGAAAAATTAGTTAGTTCATTTTTTGTTTTTCAAAAAAAGTATAATACATATAAGCCTGTAGCAATTCGTTCTGATCTACGGTTTAATTCTGATTTAGAAAAAGTTGGTCAACTTATTGCTAGCTCTAAAGATGAAATTTATAATGGCGATTTAAAAACTTTACACTATAAATTGGAATCTATTCGTTTGTCTTTTCAAGAAATTCTTAAAAGAAACAACTTTTCAATGTTAGGCATGGCTTTATCTGATTTTCATGACGCCATGGAAGTGGCCGTGGAAGCAGCTGATAGTAAAAAACCGGATTTAGTAATCAGTGCTTATCCTGAAATAGATACCCGTTTAAAGGCGGTTGAGGAAATGGCTAATGATTCTGAAATCCAGGGGATCAGAGCTAGTTTAGAAACCCTATTAACTTCGGCAAAGGATAACAAGCTTGATGACTTACCAAAACAAGGAGCTGATTTAAAATCGTCGTTTATTAAAGTTTATTTGAAGAGGGGATAAATAAACTTAATATGTCCTTTATTTATAGCCTTGTTCAAAAGTATTTATTTTGGTTGATTCTATCAGCCATGTTACTCGGATTATTGCTACTTAAAGTAACCGGTGGTTATAATTTTACCCCAGCTCTTTGTGCTTTGGCTGCTTTAATAATGATCTATCCATCGTTAGTTCCTTTAGACTTTGATAAGATAAAAGAAATTGGTCATTATAAAAAATTGATATTTTTATCAATTATAATTAATTTTATAGTTGCGCCAGTGTTGGCTGTTATTATTGGTTGGTTATTCTTATCGCATGAGCCGATGCTTTGGCTTGGCTTGATTCTTTTATCAATCTTGCCTGGAGGAGGAATGGTAACCACTTGGGCTTATAAATCAAAGGCGAATATGTCGCTGACGGTTGGTATTGTTTTTGCTAATTTGCTGGCCGCAGTGGTACTAGTCCCTTTTTATTTAACAATTGCTATTAACAAATTGACTATTCTTAGTAGTAAGCCTAGTACTCAGTCTTGTGTTCTAGAACCAGTCACTAAGGGAGCAGTAAATTGTTTATTTGATGGCTCAGGCGGCGTCAGTCCGTTAAAGATTGCTTTACCAATTCTAATAATTATAATTATTCCTTTGCTATTGGCTTATCTTACTCAGAAGTATTTGAAAAAAAGATTAAATGGCGATTCATTAATAATTATAAAGAAAAAGTTTGCTGCATTTAGTAACCTTGGTTTAATATTTATGCTGTTTGCTTTAATGGGTATTAAAGAGAACGAAATAATATTTAAACGTCCAGATTTATTAACAAAAGCGATAGTACCTTTAATAATATTTTATGCTGGTAGTCTAATAATTTCTTTGTTGTTTTATAAATATAAAAAGGGGACAGATGGTCGAGCAATGGCTTGGGGCACTTATTTGCGCTACATAACATTAGCCTTGGGTTTGGCCATATCGTTAATTTATCAAAACCCCAATTATAGTTTAGTGGTCATCATAGTTATTCTGGCGTATTTAATTCAAATACCAAGTTCATTTTGGTTAGCTAAAAAATTTAATAATTAAAAATATCCGCCTGAAGCGGAGTAAACAAAAATATGAGTAATGTAATAACACTTACAAGTGAAAATTTTGAGAAAGAAGTAATCGCCGCCGGCTTACCGGTGTTGGTAGATTTTTGGGCACCCTGGTGTATGCCTTGTAAAATGATGGCTCCGGTATTGGAAGACTTATCTAAAGAGTTTGATGGAAAAATAATTATCGCTAAATTAGATGTAGAAAATCCAAGTCATCAGGCCTTAGCTGGTAAGTATCAAATTCAATCAATTCCGGCTTTAAAGCTATTCAAAGGTGGACAAGTGATAAAAGAATACATTGGTTATCGTGATAAAAATAGTTTTGCTCAAGAATTGAGCCTAGTCTTAAAATAAAATGGCAAAATTTTTACGAATAATTAGATATTGGCCGCGTCTTTTAGTTGTTTGGTTAATAAAAATTTATCAAAAAACCTTATCATTCGATCATGGCCCGCTTAAGGTTTTGCGTCCGCATGGCTTTTGCCGCTTCTATCCGACTTGCTCGCAGTATGGAGCAGAGGCTATTTCTAAATACGGAATTTTTAAGGGTGGAGCCATGACTACTTACAGAGTTATTCGTTGTAATCCTTGGAATAAAGGTGGGTATGACCCAGTTAAATAAATAAAAATTATGAATATTTCTTACCTAGAATCAGATGCTGAATTTGCAGCACTTAAAAAAACTTCACCAATTTTAGTGGTGGATTTTTATTCCGATGAATGTCCGCCCTGTGAAAAATTAGCCCCAATTTATGAAAATATGGCTAAATTATTTCCATCAGTCAAATTTATAAAAGTATTTCGTCAACAACATCGAGAACTAGCAACTTCTTTAGGGGTTAGTGGTTCGCCAACAGTATTATTCTTTAAAGATGACCAATTACTAGAACCACGTTTGTCTGGTGATATTGAAGAAAAAGAATTTATTTCTATTTTAGAATCGTTAGGTGCAGAAAGAGATCTAAACATAAAAGCTGATAAACAAGAAACTGAGCAATTTGATCTCTGTATTATTGGTAATGGCCCAGCTGGTATGACAGCGGCAACTTATGCGGCTCGTTATAAAATTAATCAAATATTAATTGGTGATCTTCCCGGAGGTTTAATGACATCGTCTCATAAGATTTGTAATTTTCCATCAGAAATAGATATTTCGGGAATGGATTTAAGTCAGAAAATGGTAAATCAAATCAATGCCCTCGCAGTGCCTCAAAAAATAACATCAGTTATTTCTATAAATCAGATAGATAAAATTTATGAGATTGTTTTATCAAGTGGTGAAACTATTAAAGCTAAAACAATATTACTAGCCACTGGGACTAAACACCGACACCTAGGCTTACCAAATGAGAAAGCCCTAACGGGCAGAGGAGTATCTTATTGTGCTACTTGTGATGCGATGTTTTATAAAGATAAAACAGTGGCTGTGATTGGTGGTAGTGATAGCGCGAATACAGCTGCTTTATATTTAGCTCAAGTAGCTAGTAAAGTTTATCAAATTTATCGCGGTGAGGCCTTGCGTGGTGAAACTGCTTGGATTGACCAAATAAAAACTAATGAAAAAATAAGTGTCATGTTAAATACTGAGGTTGTAGAGTTATTGGGCGAGAATAAATTAACTGGTATTAAATTAAATAATAACACCGAATTAGCCGTTGACGGTTTATTTGTTGAGGTTGGCTCTGAGCCAGACCTAGATTTAATTAATCAATTATCTTTAGAAACGGATAAGGGGCATTATATAATCACCAAAGAAAACCAGACCACTAGTCGAGAAGGTGTTTGGGCGGCTGGCGACATAACCACTAATTCAAATTCATTTAGACAAATTGTTACCGCCTGTTCTGAAGGAGCAATCGCGGCGGAAAATATTTTTAAGTATCTGCAAATCAATAAATAAACCAATCATTTATATTAACCAAGCTGATTTTAAAAATACAGTTAACCTCCTTGACTGTATTTTTTTAAAGTAGTATCATATCAATATAAATTGATTATATAACTATATGAAGCCAAAATGCTGTACAAATAAAAAGTTAACCACGGAGTATGCTAATCTCGCTAAGTTTTTAAGAGTTATTGGTGACGATAACCGCTTGAGAATTTTATGCCTATTAAAAGACGGGGAACACTGTGTCTGTGAGATTTCTCCTAGTTTAGATTTAGCGCAAAATCTCGTTTCCAGCCATTTAAAAATTATGCTCGATTTGGGCTTGCTTAAAATTCGGCAGGAATGGAAGCGCAATTACTACTCTATAAATCCGATAATCTTTAAAAAATATAATTCATTATTAACTAATTTCTTAAAAAACAATGAATAAGCAAATTACTTCGATCCAAGTATTGGGCTCTGGTTGTCCAACTTGTAAAAAACTACACGAATTAACTAAGGAAGCGGTTACTGAACTGGGCTTAAAAACAGAAGTTGAATATGTAACCGGTATTCAAAAGATTATTGAGCTTGGCGTCATGTCTTCTCCGGTTTTAACGATTAATGGTCAAGTGGCTTTAGTCGGTCAGTTGCCTAATTTAGAAAAAGTTAAAGAACTGCTTACCTTAAACAATCAGCCCAAAATAGAGGAATCTATAAGTAGCTGTTCTTGCGGTGGCAATTGCTAATTTCTATGTTTTACCTCTTACAATTATTAGCTGACTGGCTAACTTATTCTGTTTTTAGAATAATTCCTAAAACCTTACTGGCTAGTGCAGTCAATTTCTTTATCTTTGATACTCTAAAAATCATTATTCTTTTGTTAGTGATTATTTTTGCGGTGTCATTTATTAGAACCTATTTACCACCTGAAAAAGTCCGTTTATTTTTAGCTAAGAAGAATAAATTAACTGGGCACATTCTAGCTTCGCTACTTGGAATCGTAACTCCGTTTTGTTCCTGTTCAGCCGTTCCTTTATTTTTAGGCTTTGTTGAAGTCGGAGTACCGCTGGGCGTTACCTTTTCTTTTCTGGTTGCTTCGCCAATGATTAATGAAATTGCCTTAGTTTTATTAATTGGTCTCTTTGGCTGGAAGATAGCTTTGATTTACATTATTTCTGGTCTTTTTATAGCAATTATTTCTGGTCTAATTATCGATCGTTTAAAAGTTGAGCATTTAGTCGCTGACTTTGTCTGGAAACACAGTAAATCAAATAATGCGGCCTTAGTTGTTAAAATGACTTTTAAAGAAAGACTAGTTTATTCAAAAGACTATGCTTTGGATATTGTAAAGAAAGTTTGGTTCTATATTATTATCGGCGTTGGTATTGGTGCTTGGATTCATGGTTATGTGCCGGCTGATTTTTTAGCCCAGTATGCTGGAGCGGATAAGTGGTATGCGGTGCCGCTGGCTACCCTAATTGGCATTCCACTTTATTCAAGTGCCGCGGGGGTAATTCCGTTGGTCAGTGCATTAACTGAAAAGGGGGTCGCTATGGGTACTACCCTAGCCTTTATGATGGCGGTTACCGCCTTATCTTTACCTGAATTTATGATTTTAAAGAAAGTAATGAAGACTAAATTAATAGTTATTTTTGCCTCAGTGGTTGGAAGCGGAATTATATTTACTGGTTATTTATTTAACGCAATTTTAAAATAATAGTATAAGCAAGAAAGTATTAATTCTTCCTTATTTGGCCTCCCTAATAGTAATCCTGTACTCCGAAATTTCTCAAAATTTTTATGGGATTATTAGAGAAATTGAGGGGTGGGCGGAAATTTTAAGTAATTAATTAATTTAGCCAAATTTTAAATCATAACAAGCCTATATAGTTATAGTCGTTTTCGTATTATAATTAAAGAATAGGGGCGCTATCACATCTTCATGAAAAATTCATTTAAGCTATTTATAGTTAAAATATGCGAATATTAGTAATAGAAGACAATATAAAATTAGCTGCTTCAATCAAGCGCGGTCTAGAGCAGGATGGTTTTGCTGTCGATTGCTTATTCGAAGGGAAATCTGGTCAAGAACGCCTAGAAATCAGTCATAATGATTATGATTTATTGATTTTAGATATAATGTTACCGGGGGTTGATGGGCTAACTATTTGTAAAAATATTAGGAATCAAAATATAGCTATTCCTGTAATAATGC
>CAYTEZ010000012.1:10474-20069 GCA_964437025.1 uncultured Gammaproteobacteria bacterium | reverse complement strand
GGTTTTAGTGCTTACTCACGTGATCTTGATTGGAAAAGATTTAAAGAAATTGCTGACGAAGTTGGCGCCTATACTTTTGCTGATATTGCCCACATTGCTGGATTAATTGCGGGTGGGGTTTTGAGTAGTCCAGTACCATATTTTGATGTTGTTTCTAGCACTACTCACAAAACACTTCGTGGTCCTCGAGGAGCATTTATTCTTTGTAAGGAACAATTTGCTAAGCAAGTTGATAAAGCGGTTTTTCCAGGTATGCAAGGTGGTCCGCACGATCATATTACAGCGGCCAAAGCAGTGGCTTTTAAAGAAGCATTAGAACCAGAATTTAAAATATATTGTCAGCAGGTTGTGCAAAACGCTAAGACTATGGCTAATAGGTTTATGGAGCTAGGATATGAAATTGTTTCTTCTGGCACCGACAATCATTTAATGGTTTTAGATTTAAGAAATAAAGAGATAAGTGGTTTGGAAGCCGAACAAACCCTAGAAAAAATTGGTGTATCAGTTTCTCGTTCTACTATTCCTAATGATCCAGCTCCACCAATGAAACCATCTGGCGTTAGAATTGGAACTCCAGCAATAACCACTAGAGGATTTAAAGAAGCAGAGGTATTATTGCTAACCGATTTAATGAATGAAGCTTTCTTAAATAAAGAAAATGAAGAAAAATTAAGTGAGATTAGAAAAAAAATAAAAGACCTATGTCAGAAATTTCCTATTTATAAATAATTTAACTACATGAAAATAATTAATGGAAAAAAAATAGCTGAAAAAATTAAAGATGATTTAGCTTTAAGCGTTTTTGAGTCTTTAAAGAATAAAACCAGACATCCTGGTTTAGCTATTATTTTAGTTGGTGATCGAGACGATTCTAAATTATATATCTCTTTAAAAGAAAAAGCCGCCAAGGAAGTTGGAGTCGATACTAATCTTTATTTAATTGATAAAGATGAAAACGAGGAAAATATTATTAAAACAATTGAATTTTTAAATCAAGACGAAAGTGTTGATGGAATATTAGTTCAATTACCACTGCCCGCCAATTTTAACACTGATAGAATTATTAGAACAATAAACGCCGAAAAAGATGTCGATGGTTTTTCTAGCGGTGATAAAAAGAAGTTTTTTTCTCCGGTGGTTTTAGCTTTAAGATATAGTTTAGAAAACTGTAAGCAAAAATTAAAGGGAGAAAAAGCTTTCTTATTCTATAATTCAGAAATTTTTAAAAATGAGATTAAAGATTTTTTAGAACAAGAAGGATTAGAATTTTCTGGAATTAGTGCTAAAGAATTAGCTGAAAAAAATGAAACAGAATTAAGTGAATTATATAATAAGGTAAAGGCTAATAAAATTGTTGTGTCAGCCATGGGCCAAGCGGAGTTTGTTGATAAGAAATTTTTAAGCGATGGTATGATTTTACTTGATATTGGTATTAGCAAAAAAGATGGAAAGGTTTTAGGTGATATTAAAAGAGAGGACACGGAAAAATTAGAAGGTTATTTTACTCCAGTTCCTGGTGGTATTGGGCCAATGACCGTTGCTTGTTTATTAAAGAATGTTGTTCTATCTTTTCTAAATAAAAAATAAAAAGCATTCTGAAAGAGTATGAAAAAAATAATTTCTGACAATAATTTTGAAAAGTTTTTACTTTATACTGATGCAAATGGTCAAGTAAAGGTTGAAATTTTTTTGAAAAATGAAAATATTTGGCTTACTCAGGAAAAAATAGCCAAGCTTTTTGGCGTTGACAGAAGCGTTGTTACTAAGCATTTAAGAAACATATTTAATGAGGGTGAATTGTTAGAAAATTCAGTATGTGCAAATTTTGCACATACTGCCAGTGATGGCAAATCTTATAAGACGAAGTTTTATAATCTTGATGCTATAATTTCAGTCGGGTATCGCGTAAACAGCTCCACAGCAACTCGTTTTAGAATTTGGGCCACTGAAAAAATAAAAGAATATATTATTAAGGGCTATGTTATGGACGATGAGAGACTCAAAAATCCACATAATATTTTTGGAAAAGATTATTTTGAAGAGCAATTATCTAGAATTAGAGACATTAGATCAAGTGAGCGTCGTTTATATCAAAAAATAACTGATATTTATGCACAATGTAGCATTGATTACTCTGTTGATTCTGATATTACCAAACAATTTTACTCAACCGTCCAAAATAAACTCCATTTTGCTATAACAGGAAAAACAGCAGCCGAAATAATTAATGAAAGAGTTGATAGCGCAAAACCTAACATGGGACTAACTTCATGGAAAAATTATCCCAAGGGAGCTATTAGAGAAAGTGATATTATAGTAGCTAAAAATTATTTAAATGAAAAAGAGTTGGACGGTTTAAATAGAATTGTTACAATGTATCTTGATTATGCTGAAATGCAAGCTAAAAATGGAATAGCTATGTCCATGAAAGATTGGGTAAAAAAGTTAGATTCATTTTTAAAATTTAATGAAAAAGACATTTTGTTAAATTCTGGTAAGATTAGTAATAAAGTAGCCGAATCTTTGGCTATAACAGAATATAAAAAATTTAAAATAAAGCAGGACAAAAAATATGTTTCTGATTTTGATGAAGAGTTAATTAAAAAGTTAAAAGATATTACAAATAAAAAAAGTTAATAAATTATATAGAATTTAAGATATTTAAATGGAAAGAGCTATTGCTCTTTTTAATTCATCGTTGTTTATGAAAGATTTGGCAGATATTAAAACTAAAAAAGAACAGGTTAAGGAATTGCTACAAAAATATTATGGCTTTTCCTCTTTTCGTTTAGGACAAGAGAGAGCAATACATAATATTATAGAAGGCAAGGATACTGTTGTAATTATGCCAACTGGCGGTGGTAAGTCTTTGATTTTTCAATTGTCAGCTTTAGTTTTAGAAGGAACAACTATTGTAGTTTCTCCATTAATTGCATTGATGAAAGACCAGGTTGATTCTTTACAGGCCTTAGGTATTCCAGCTACTTTTATTAATTCCTCAATTTCCTTATCAGAAACTGAGGAACGTTTAGAACAAATTAAAAATGGTTTTTACAAAATTGTTTATGTCGCTCCAGAAAGATTTTATAACCAATCTTTTTTAGACTCTTTGTCTCAAATTCAGGTGTCTCTTTTTGCTATTGATGAAGCTCACTGTATCAGCCAATGGGGACATGATTTTCGTCCTAGTTATTTAAGATTAAAAAATGCAATTGAATTTTTAAAACACCCGACCGTAGTAGCTCTTACCGCAACAGCTACGGTTGAAGTAAAGTATGATATTATTAAACAATTAAATTTAAAAAACCCAGAAATGATTGTTACTGGTTTTGCTCGGCCTAATATTCAGTTTGGTGTTGTCTCAGCTAATACTGCACGCAAAGCTGATTTAATTGTTGACGCTATTTTAGGTTCTGGTGGAGGCAGTGGGATAGTTTATGTTGGGACCAGATCAAAGGCAGATGAGATTTTAGAAAAACTTTTAGAAAATGGAATTGAGGCCGTGGCTTATCACGCTGGCATGGACAGTGAAAGTCGTGATTGGGTACAAGAAAATTTTATGTCAGGAAAAGCACAGGTGGTTGTGGCCACCAATGCTTTTGGTATGGGAATAAACAAAAAAGATATTCGTTTTGTTATCCATCATGATATGCCCGGAACAATTGAAGCTTATTACCAAGAAGCCGGTCGTGCTGGACGTGATGGTTTGCCCAGTTTTTGTTTATTGATGTATTCACCTAGCGATAGATATCTGCGTGAGTTTTTTATTAAAGGTGATAATCCAGAACCGGAATTGGTTATAAAGATATATGAGAAATTATTGGATAAAGAAGATGATTTAAATTCTGGTCATTTTCCCGATGTTTCTAAATCAATACTTATAACCTATTCGGAATTAGCTAAAGAACTGTCAGAGAATGTCCCAGAAATGGCCATCGGAACAGCTTTAAAAATTTTAGAAAAAGATGGTTATCTATCTCGACCTAACGAAAAAAGTGGAAACGCTTTTTTGAAGTCCAAGGCTGATTTTAATACCTTACTTTCTTCTTTAAGTGCTCGTTCTAAGGTTCAGATTGAAGCTTTAAATAAGATATATGATAAGTTTAAAAATAAATTAGAATTAGGGTTTGAATTTAGTGCGGAAGAAATGTCTGCTATTATTGGAATTAAGAAAGACTCAATAATGCGATTAATAAAAAACTTGTCCGAGAAAGATTTGCTTGAATATCGACCCCCTTTTCGAGGAACCGAAATCAGAATACTTAAAAGAGTAGATTCAGAAAAACTAAATTTAGATTTTAAGGCGATGGAAGAAAAGTTAAAAAGAGCTCAGAATAAATTAGATGAGATGGAAAATTATGCTTATTTTTCTGGTTGTCGCCAGGCCTATATTCTTCGTTATTTTGGCGAAGAAAATGTAAAAAATTGTGGTAAATGTGACAGTTGCTTAAGAGGTTTTTCAGAAGATGAGACGGTTTGGGATGATGGCTCTAATAGGAATTTTCGTCAACGTGAATATTTGGTATAATAATATTATGAATATTAAGGCTAAACAATTTCTTCTGCAGACAGTAGCAAAAAATTATGAAAATATTGCTTCTGATTTTGACCAAACCAGACAAAGACCAATGAAGCCAAGAGTACACGAGATTACTCAGAGTTTGAATTTTCAACCAGGTTTTAGGGTTTTGGATTTGGGTTGCGGAAATGGTTGTTTTTTGCCAGTTTTAAGTCTTTATCAAAAAGACTTTTTTTATTTAGGTGTTGATGGTAGTGCTAGTTTGGTGGAATTAGCTAAAAAAAATCAAGGAGACCATTTTAAAGTTTTAAATATTTTAGACTTAGATAAATTGGAAGAAAAAGATTTTGCTGTTATTTTCTCTTGGGCTGTACTGCATCATTTACCAAGTAAAGAATTGCGCCAAGAAATTTTGCAAAACGTTTTTGCTAAATTAAAAGATGGTGGAATATTTGTTTTTAGTGTTTGGAAATCGTCTAACATAGCTCAGAAAAAAAAGTATTCTTTTAGTAAAACTTTTTTACAGCAACTTTTTCATGGTCGCATAATTGATAGAGGTGATTTTATTTTTTCTTGGAAGGGATTAGCTAAAAACGACTCAGATAGAGTTCGTTATTATCATAATTTTTCTAAGAGAGAGTTGAGAAAAATGATTGAAAAAACAAATTTCAAAATTGAACAATTTTCAGAAGATAAATTTAATTATTATTATATTTTAAAGAAATAAATCTATGTCACTTATGATTTCAATTTCCGGAATCAGGGGCACCTTAGGTTCTGGACAAAATAATTTAAACCCGGTTAATTTAACCGAGTTTGTTGTTGCTTTTGCTAGAATTTTAAAGGAAAAAAAGAAAAAAGGCAGAATAAAAGTGGTTGTTGGTCGCGATGGTCGTATTAGCGGAAAAATGTTTTTAGATTTAACAATTAATATTTTATTATCTCAAGGAGTTGATGTTTGTAATTTAGATTTAGCTAGCACACCAACAATTGAAATGGGCGTTATCTCCGAAAAAGCTGATGGCGGAATAATTATTTCCGCTTCCCATAATCCAATGAATTGGAATGCTCTAAAATTATTGAATCATCAAGGCGAATTTATTGATAATACTTTTGGAAAAAAAATAATTGAGTTGTTGAAAGAAAAAGATTTTGTTATTAATTCTTTTTCGGAATTAGAAAAGTTAGATTTGGGAAAACTACAAAATAAATTTAATTATCACCACAAACATATTTCTGATATCTTAAAACTAAAATTAGTTAAATCTAATTTAATCAGCCAAGCTAATTTTAAAGTGGTTCTTGATGGAGTTAATTCGGTTGGAGCTATTGCAATTTCTGATTTATTAAAAAGTTTAGGGGTAAAAAAAATTATAGTTATTAATTCTGAAATAAAGGGAAAGTTCTCTCATAATCCTGAGCCAATTGATAAGAACTTGAAACAGCTAAGTTTGGCGGTAAAGAAGAATAAAGCTGATTTGGGTATTGCAGTTGATCCCGATGTTGACCGCTTAGCTATAATTGACGAAAATGGCAAACCTATCGGAGAAGAATATACTTTAGTCGCTGTAGCCGAGTATGTTTTACAAAATTTTTCATATTTTAAAAATAAGTACAAGAAAAATACGGTTTCTAATTTGTCTTCCTCTCAAGCTTTAAAAGATATAACTGAAAGTTTTTCCGGAAAATATTCTTCCGCAGCCGTAGGAGAATTAAATGTTGTTTCTCAGATGAAAAAAACCAAGGCGGTTATTGGCGGTGAAGGTAATGGTGGTGTAATATTTCCAGAATTACATTACGGAAGAGATGCTTTAGTGGGAGTGGCTTTATTTTTGAGTTGTTTGGCAGAAAAAAAGATAACAGTTTCTAAATGGCGCCAAAATTTACCTAATTATTTTATGCTCAAAGAGAGAATGGAGATAAAAAAAGAAATTGATTTTTTAAAAATTGTCTCTCGCATGAAAGAGTGTTATAATAATTTGGATGTAATTACCATTGATGGAATAAAATTTGTTATGCCAAAAGAACATTGTTGGGCACATCTTAGAAAATCAAACACCGAGCCTATTATTAGATTGTATATTGAAGCTCCTAATAAGATATTAGCGCAAAAGTTATTTCAACAAATTTCAAGTATTATAAATAATTAAAACATATGAAAAATAAAGTTGTTATTTTAGCTGCTGGAAAAGGAACTCGTATGGGTTCTGATTTGCCTAAAGTTTTAATTGAAATTAAAGGTAAACCAATGATAGAACACCTAATTTCTTCGGTGATAGAAAGTGGTTTAGATGAAAAGCCAATAGTTGTTGTTTCTCCAAGTAATAAAGAAATAATTTCTGAAACTTTAAAAGAATATCCTTTAACATATGTTGTCCAGGAAGAACAATTGGGCACTGGACACGCTGTTTCCGTTACTAAAGACAGTGTGCCAGAAGACGTTAATAATATTTTTGTTTTTAATGGTGATCATCCTTTCATATCAAGTAAATCAATGATTAGTTTAGCCAGTAGTCATAAAAATAAAGTAGCTATGATGGTGGTTGAGTTAGAAGATTTTTTAGATTGGCGTAATGTTTTTAATAGTTGGGGAAGAATAATTAAAGATGGGGATAGAATTAAAGAAATTATTGAGTTTAAAGATGCTAGCGATGAAGTTAAAGATGTTTTGAGTGTAAATCCAGCTATTTATTGTTTTGATAAAAAATGGCTGTTTGAGAATATTTCTACTTTAAAAAATAATAACAATCAAAAGGAATATTATTTAACTGATTTAATAAAAATAGCTTTTGATCAGGGATCGGATATTAATTATTGTCTGATAGAGGCTCAGGAGGGCTTGGGGATTAATAGTATTGTTGATTTAGAAAATGCTAAAAAGGCTAATCATCTAGATTAAAATATAATATGTTTTTAGATATAAATAAAAAAATAAAAAAAGCATTTGTTAAAACCTTCGTTATGGTTTTAGTATTCTTTATCCTAATTATTTTTTCTATAGAATTTTTTAATAATGATAAAAGAAGCTTGTCGGAGATTCCTTTAGTTGATGGTGTCTTCCAAATTATTATTAATATTTCCGATTGGATTGAGGAAAACATTAATCAAAGAATAGATTTAATGAATATTTTTGGCCGAAGATAGGCCTTTTTTTATTTTTAGTTTTTTGGTAAATAAAAATGTTTACTTTAAAGTAAAAATGTGTTAAAATTGTAATAACAAAACAATTAGTTTTACAACTTTTATGTTTAATAAAAAAAATAAATTTTCTCGGCTATTACTAGTGTCCGTCTTTTTGATTTTGGCGCTAGTGTTTTTGTTTAATTTCGGTTCAGCGGTACTAGCTAGTGATACTTTTGGTACTAATGTAGTAGCCAACGATATTGCTTTGGGTGATAAGGATCCACGAGCTATAACAACTCAAGTTATAAACATTGTAATGAGTGTTTTGGGTGTGGTTGCTGTAGCTATAGTTATTTATGCTGGTTTTTTGTGGATGACTGCTGCCGGAGAAGAGGACAAAATAGAAAAAGCAAAAAAGATTTTAAAGGCTGGTGTTATTGGTCTAGCTATTATATTAGCTTCTTGGGGAATTACAGTTTTTGTTCTTTCTCGTTTGGGTAACGCTACTGGGACAACCGGTAATGGTACTTGTACTGATGGCGCTAGCAGAAAATGCGGTTGTTATGGCGGAACTGCTATTTGCAGTGATGGAGAGTGGGGTTTTTGCGTCGGGTCTAGTTGTTGTGAAGGTTGTCACGGTTCTTATTGTAATGGAAGTCTAACTCCTAATGTTTGCTCACCTGATAATACTCAATGTAACAATGGTTTAACTTGTGGTAATGATTGCCGTTGTGCTTGGCCAGGAGAAGGTGATCCTTGTGGGGATAGTTCTAGTGGAACTTGCTCACCTAATAATGATGATTGTAGTAATCCTAATACAACTTGCAGTCCAAGTTCTTGCACCTGTGTTTCAAATAATGATGACAATGGCTTTGCTGAATTAGGAGAAGCCTGTAAAAGTGGTAGCTCTTGTAGTGCAACGGAGGATGTTTGTAATCCTAACCATGGTTTAAGTTGTGATACCGAGTCTTGTACTTGTATAGGTGATCCAGTTATTACAGCAGTTAGTCCAGTTGGTGGATTTTGTGTTAATAATATAAATACTTTTTGTGAAGATGATAGTCAGTGTCCAGACTCTACTTGTGATAAAACAACACCAAACTTTGCTAAAGGTAATTTTATAACTATTTTTGGGTATAACTTTGATACCTATAATCCTGGTAACGTTAATCCCTCTAGGGTTGAAATAGGTACTTCTAGTTATTTTGTTAATGGGCAAAATCCTGAAACCATAAACAGCTCTTGTGTTAATACTTGGACAAATAATAAAATTATAGTAGCTATTCCTACTTCTTCAGCTTTTGCTTTAGGAGCTTCTGGAATTGAGGTTAAAGTTATTACTCGAAAGGCGAAATCTGATACTACCAGAAATGAGGTTGGGCCAGTTCTACCATATCTTGTTGCAAACAGTATATCTCGCCCAGGGTTGTGTGGCATGAGTGAAACTGAAGCCCAAGCCAATGAAGATGTTTATTATTACGGCGTTGGTTTAAATAATAGTCAGGTTTATTTTGGCAATGGAAATATTTTTACCAGTGTCTTAGCTTTTATTCCTAATATTTTAAATAATGATAATTCTGGTGTGGCTAAAGTTCCTAGTATAACAGATGGTGACACCAGTACTTTTGTAAAAAGAAATAATGTAGATAGTAATACTTTGGATTTTACTAAGTTAGCCGATGATCCAGTTGGTCCGTTTATTTCTTCTTCTACTCCCAATAAAGGATCGGCTGGCCAGTATGTAACTATAACTGGAGGTAACTTTGGTGAGTATAAAGGAAGTAGTTCAGTTTCCTTTAGATTAAATTCTAGCAATACGGAAGCTTCTTATGATTTTCCTCAAGTTTGCTTGCAATCACTTTGGTCTAATAACCAAATTTTAATTAAAGTTCCGGCGGGATTACCTAATGGAAGCTATAATATAGTTTTGAAAATAGGTTCTTGGCCAGAAGT
>CAYTEZ010000012.1:8473-10374 GCA_964437025.1 uncultured Gammaproteobacteria bacterium | reverse complement strand
ACAATTACTGGTCCAGTAAAAATTTCTCGAAATAATCAAACTGGTAATAGTGTTAATTTTTCTGTTGGTTATTGTGCTAAAGATGACGATTGCTCCATTGGTGACCCTATATGTTGTCCTCTTGGTAGTTCACAAGCTGGAGCTTGCGTATCTAATAGAGATGAATGTTTTGGCGCCACTCCTCCAAGCTCAGTTTTTCAATGGAAATTTACTACTAAACTTGGTGGTCTTCCTAACCCCGAAGAACAGGAGGGTGTTGATAGTTGTGCTGGATTTAATTTCTGTCCTGATGGTTATGTTTGTCCAAATGCTCCAGGCGTTTGTTCTAATTATAATGGAAGTAATAGTAGAACATTAACCTCTGGTAAATGTCGTTTAGATTGTGCAGATTATTGTGCGGAAGGTGAATGTGAATACGGCAGAGATTTAGATAGGTGCGTAGTAAAAACAACCCCAGGGTCAGTTCAAAAATGTGATTTAGATTTAAAGAAAGAAATTTCATATAGATTAAGTCCTACTTCTCCAATTACCACTACCACTGCCACTGCTGTTTGCAAAAAATATAATACACCAAATGGGGTTAAGTCATATTATAAAATTGATACTAATCTTTCTTGTCCAATTGGATGGATATCTGCTCTTCCAGGTGAATGCGTTGAGGTTGCCTCTCTCGGTGTTAATAGTAATTGTGATTTATGTGGTGATGGAAAAACTTGTTTTGATGCTGATACCACTAGTTCTACTAATAAAGGAATCTGCACCAGTGATCGTTTATGTTCCGGTGATTATCGTTGCAATGAAAGCAATCAATGTAGTAAGGTAGTGGCGGATACTGCTTCTTGCGAGTGTTGTTGTGATAAGACTAAAAATGATTCTATAACCAAAGCTAATCCAGGTTGCTGCGCACCCTTAAGCTGTGATAACACTTGTGGAGTCAGCTCTAATTCCAACGCTACAACAACTAACCTTGGCTTATGTTCTGGTTGTAAAATTTCAGAAACAGCTACAACATCCACTCGTGATTTAGCTTGTAATTGTACAGGAACATCCGGAAAATATTGTGATGTCGATGGATATGCTACTGGAGCTTGTTTGGACTGTTCAGCCTTAAGTGAGACTGCTTGCAAAGAACATAGTACTACTTGTTGTTATGATGCTAAAAACGATAAGTGTCGTGGTGGAAAATCAGATAGTAGCGTTTGGCATTCTAACGCTCTCAATATTGGTATGTGCCCTTATTATAATTGTGACACTGTCAATCCAACAATGTGTGCTTCTAGTACTCCAACCACAACAGGAACTTATAGAGATATTGATTCTTGTGATTCTGACTCTGGTTGTAGGGCTAATTGTAGTGCTATTTCAAATAAAGATGTTTGTAGGGACGAAACTAATTGTTGTTGGAGCGCTAATGGAACTGGAGGCGGTGCTTGTATGGGTGGAAAAAAATATTCTGAAGATGAGGGCAATTCTAATTACGGTCTTTGTACTTATTTTAGTTGTCCAACACCTGGCGCTAATGCTTGTAGTAAAGGAACTAGCACCACCCCGTATCTTAATGAAAATACTTGTAAAAAAGATTGTGTAAATAATCCTTCAGGATTTGGTAAGGCTTGTTTTACAAATAATGGAACTAATAAATCTTGTACTAACGCTTTTTGTAATCGATTATCTTGTTTAAATGGCGCAGGGACACAATCAGAAGGTGAAATGCCGGAAAGTTGTGGTGTTTGTTGTTGTGATCCTAACGTTACTAAGGATAAGGATGTTTGTGGTAAAATTAATGGTAAGTTATCTTGTGAAGCTGATAGAGGGGCTTGTACTGGAGCTAGCCGTGGTTTGTGTTGCGGTTGTTCAAGTGATCAGGACTGTTCACCAGAGACAGGTCGTCCAGCTGAAGA
>CAYTEZ010000012.1:0-8373 GCA_964437025.1 uncultured Gammaproteobacteria bacterium | reverse complement strand
AAAGAATGGACGCTACTTCTTTGGATGGTAATATATTATTGTTACAAGAAAAACCTAGTGGTTCACAATGTTCTGCTGGAACATCGCAAATAGCTGGCTTAACAAATGCTGATAATAATTATGAGAATCGGGGAGTATTTGCAACCTTAAAAAATGTATTTAAAAAATCTGTTAATTCAATTGCTAGATTATTTGGTAAGACAACTATTGCAGCTGGTGGTCCGGTATATTGTTCTGTAATGGGGTTGATTGAAATTAATCATGCCAACGAAAAAACTACTTCTATATATTTTAAACCTAATCAACTACTCGATCAAAGTGCAACTTACTTTGTAGTTGTTAAAGGTGATGAAGAGCTTAATAGTCAAACGGGTGTTAAGAGTATTTCTGGAATTGGAATGAATGGTAAAGGATATTATACTGGAGATACTAATACTCCATGGAGAGAATCAGCTACTAGCACAGATTTGTTTAATTTTTCTGGTGTAGCCTATAAAAATTCATATATTTGGATGTTTAAAACTATAAATTCATCGCCTAATGGAGAAGGAATTTGTACTGTTGATTATTTAAATGTTTCTCCTAGCTCTTATCTATTTCAAGATAATCAAAATGATATAAATGAAAATGATGCTGATGCTTTGGATGAGACTTTTGATTCTAAAAGTGATCGTGATAAAGTTTATTATGCCACAGCCTTCACTGCTGACGGTCAATTAATTGGCCCAACAAGTGGATATAGTTGGTCATATAATTGGAGTATTAGCAATCCTAATGTTTTAGAATTTGATAATAGTGTTGTTCGCTTTACAGCAACTTCTTCTAATCGTTTGGTTAGAGTAAAAGATGGAGTTACTTATGGCGAATCTGGTGTTGTTGCTACTGTTAATATGAGTAGCGGTAATATTATTAATAATGGAAATGGAACTACCACCTCGACTGATGCTTATATATTAATTTGTAAGAATCCTTGGCCAGCTGTTAGAAGTGATGGAACTTGGGTTCCTTGGACTGATACCTCTTCTTATACTAATTCTTATACTAATTATAATTATAAGTTTTATTATTGTCGTGATGCTGGTGATGAAGATTCACCCACTGATGATCTTCCAGCCTTTATGACTGATTCAGCTGTTGTAAAAGGAAGAAGTATAAGCCAAGTTTGTAGTAACAACCCAGAACTAAATTGTTCAAGTACTAATCCTTGTCCAGGTAATGCTTTGTGTGTAACACAAATTAATTTTTTGAAAGAAACATATCTATTCAGAAATGCTCGAAATCGTTTAATCTCATCTTTCGAGGTTTTAAACACAGCTGATGGCGGAAGTATTAGACTAACTTGGACTTCACCAGTTGATGGGGTAAATAGCTTTGCTGTTAAATATGCTTTGACTGGTTCCAGTGCTGACCAACTATCAACCCCAGTCCCAAGCTCAGCTTGCCAATTGACTAATAATAACACTCAATATTCTTGTACTTATATTTTGGGTGGATTAAGTGATAATAGTTCATATAATGTTAGAGTGGTAGCTTTAAGTAGTAATGCTTCAGAGTTAGGATCTTCTTTCTATACTTCTGTCACCCCAACCTTTGTCCCTTTTGTAACTAATTTTTCAGCTGAGGATACTACTGTTGGTAGAGAATTAAAATTATCTTGGAGATCTAAGGCTGATGGAGTTGCTGTTTACAGAGTAGAGTATACAAAAGTTGGTACTCCTCAAGTAAATACCGCAACTGTTGCTTTAAGTAATTGTCAAAATATTTCAGGTACAAATTATTGTGAATATTATTTAAAGGAATTAAATAATAATTCTGATTATTCTTTGAAAATTTTAGCAATAAATAGTAGTTCAGCGGTTATGGGAAGATCAAACGTTTTAACAGCTAAACCAACCTACGTTCCACCACCATTTTTTACTAATGTTAGTTTTACAGATACAACAGTTGGTGGACAAATTAGAGCTTCTTGGAAATCTTTAACAGGAAATATTACTGGATATAGGGTTTACAAAAAACTTAATAGTTCAACTACGGGTTGGACATATACTTACATGGCGGCAAGCTCTTGTTCTCTATCTGGCAATGTTTATTCTTGTGTTTTTAATATCGGCAATTTAACAAATAACAGTTTATATAATTTTAAAATAGTCTCTGTTAATTCTAATACTGAAATTGATACATCTGATGTTATAAATGCTACTCCGACATTTACCCCTTTTGTTACTAATTTTTCAGCCGTTGACGCCGCAACTGATGGAAGAGTAAATTTTTCTTGGCAATCACCAAAAACAGGAGTTTCTAGATATGAAATAATTGCTGCGGTATCAAATGGGTATTCATCTAGTAGTTTTTCCACAAATTCATGTCAAACTTCAGGCAATAATTATGTTTGTAGTAGCGCTATGATGGGACTTACAAATGGTCAGGTTTATAATGCTAGAGTTGATGCTTATAATAGTAATAATCAAGTTATTGGTTCGTCTAACATTATTTCAGTTACCCCAACAAAGACTTTGGATTGTCCTAAAAATCTAACCTATAATGGATATACTTATCCGATTATTAAGATAAATGATAAATGTTGGTTGGCAGAAAACTTAAGAACAATAACAACTAATGATGGGGGAAATATTGATAATTTAGTTGATCCTGATGATTGGACTCATTCTTATTCTAAAAATAAGATGGCTTATTCTTGGTATCAAAATAATGATCAATCTTATGCTGCTTTTGGATTATTATACAATAAAATCGCAGTTGATTCAGGAAAACTATGTCCAGAAAATTGGCACATACCAAAGGGAAGTGAAGTTAATGAAATGGTTAACTATTTAAGAAGCTCTAATGTTTATTGGTGTGGTGGTTCATCTACTAATATAGCTAAATCACTATCCTCGGTTGGTGAATGGAATCTTAGTTCAACTGCTTGTAATCCTGGAAATGATACTCCAACTAATAATTATAGTAAATTTAATGGTATTCCTGGAGGAAGAAGGGGCGCTGATGGCACTTTTGTCTCTGTTGGTAATTATGCATATTTTTGGAAAACAAACGGCATATTCGGCTTTGGCAATGGTTATACTGATGTTTTTATTTCTGATTATATAGTTGACGATAGTTCAGGATTTTCTGTCAGATGTGTAATGGATTAATTTTGGTAATAAAAAATTAAAATAAAACAAATGAATATAAAAAATATTTCTCTAAAATATTTGTTATTAGCCAATTTTGTATTTGGATTTTTAATCCTATCTGTTTTATTTTCCAATAAATTAATTACTCCAGTTTTGGCTCAAAGCGCTTCTTCAGATGCCTTAGCTGTTAGAATTATTCCTAATCCTAATCATCTTAGTGCCCAACGTTGGTATCAATTACAAGGTTTTTCTGGTTCGCCTCAATCTCTAATCGTTGATGGCTATAAAGCGGTACGAGATGGTCGTACAGTTTATGTTTCAGCTACCAATATTGATGATAATAAATTATATACAAATATTTATTTAATTTCCTATGATCAACAAGCAGATAATCAGACTATAGATATTTTTGGTAAAATTTTAAAAACTTGGAAATTTAATACTAATTTAAGTTTGAGCCAACAAGTTGGAAAGTGTTTAATTTCTGATAAAATTTGTAAGGTTAACACTGATTGTCCAGAAAATTATAGTTGTGGTAATGGAGCAACTGGGACCTTAGCCTATCAGGCTAATAAATGTGTTATTACTGAAAGCAATCCTAATGATATTCAAAATACTCCGTCCTGTGTTTTGGATTCCGATTGTCCACAAAATTTGTTTTGCTCTGGTTTAAAAGCTAAGATAGTGCGCGATTTAAATCGTTTAGAAAATATTGTTTTACTTAAAGAAAAAATTCAAGCATATTATAAAGTTAATAATAAATATCCAGTCTTAGGTTCAGGAACTTATCTTCCACACGTTGCTGTTTCTACTTGGCCTAGTTGGCAAAATGTATTTTTAAATCAAGTTGGAACTAATGGTGTTTTAGACCCAATTGATAAATTAGGATCTTGCTATGACAGTGAAGGTAAATTTAATTTGGAAACTTGTTGGAATGCAGTTGACAATGTTTTTTATCAAAATACATATAACGGCTCAGCTATAAATTACAATAATTTTGTTTTACCACCAGCTAGTTATGCTATGGCCTATGTATCAAATCCTAATGGTTCAGATTACAAGATGTGTGCCACTATGGAAACAGCTTTATCTGGTCAAAATTATACCCTAACCGATGGCGCAATTTCAAATAATAGTTGTGCAATTTCTTCTTTGGGTTCTGGTTATAGTATTGGTTCAACAGGATTTACCTCAAACACTGCACCTTATGTTACTTCTGAAAAAATATTAAATGGTTTAACCGGCACAGAGTTTGTGGCTAATATTAAAGCCGTCGATAATGAAAATCACCCTATATACTGGAGTATAACTGAAGAGGAAATTTCAAGTACTTGGGGGTCTCGATTGGAGATAATTAATACTAATAATCCAAATCAAAAGATAATAAAATCAAAAAATGCCGGAGTTGCTGGCACCTATACTTTTAAATTAAAACTAAGCGATAATTTAGGCTCTTCTACCGAAGAAACTTTCAAAATTATTGTTGCCAACCCAGCTCCGCAGGTTATAGCTAATGACAAATATATTTATAATTTGAGTTATGGTAATAATTTTTCAGAAACTATTGATGTTAATTTTGATAATAAATTAGGTGGTCTTGATAACACTCAAAAATTAGCTCAAATTTGTCTATTAGGTTCCCATAATCAATGTGCTTTAAAGCCAATTTCAAGTGATGATTATTTAGATATTGGAAATAATTTAAAAGCTAAATTAGAGGTCATTACTGAAAATAATTGGAAGGTAAAAATAGAAGGCTCTGATGCAGTGCCTGTAAGAGAATACAAATATCGTTTAGCTGTTCAAGATAAATATAATGCTATAACTCAAAAAGATTTTACAATTTCAGTTACCGCCAATGACCCAGTTATTAATTTTAATAGTTGTTTAAAAATTGCTGAATTAGGTGATAATTATTCTTGCACACTAAAAACTAGTGACATTAATGAGGGTGCCACATTTATTATTGCCTCAACTTCTTTACCATTACCTAATACTTTAATAGTAACATCTTCCAGTGAATATGGTACTAGAATATTAGGTACATTAAATTCATTAGTTGATAATAAAGAAATAAAAGTTAAGGCAACTAATAAATTCGGTAAAAGTTCTGAAGCTAGCTTTAAGCTTAGTGTAGTTAGCAACTGTGGAAATTATTTAGTTGAATATCCAGGTGGACCATGGAACTCTAATGGCACTATTAGAAATCATGGTGGTTATTACAAAACAGCTTTAATTGGAAGTCAGTGTTGGTTACAAGACAATTTAAATATTGGAACAAAAATTGCAGTATCTACATCTACCAAAATCACAAATGTTTATGACCCCTTAGATGCTAGTACTATTGAAAAATATTGCTTAGATAATAGTAGTATTAATTGTGATATTTATGGCGGTTTGTATACTTGGTCTGAGGCAACTAGACGTGACGATTCATATATTAAACAGGGAATTTGTCCTCCTGGGTTTAGAGTGGCTTTAGATAGTGATTGGAGAATTTTAGAAGCAACTCTAACTAACGTTTTTAATAGCTGTAGATTATCTAATAATCAAGTAATTGATGGATGGCGTTGCTCGGATGCTGGAGCTAAATTGAAATATACTGGTTTGAATAACTTTAGAGCTCTTCTAGGTGGGTATGCTTTAAGGGCGTCTGATTTATCCAATTTTATATCAACCACCACCTCAAGTCGGTTTATGAGCACCATAGAGTCAGGTATTGGTGATGCTGGATATAGAGAAATTAACGCTACTAGTACAGAGGTTAATAGAGTAAGCACCGGTGTTAGTTCATCAAATATGGCAATGTCAGTTCGTTGTGTAAAAGGTGATGGTGGTGAAGCTCGTTGGGCCAACACAACAGATACAAAAATAACAACAGGCACAACAATAACAGATGATAAAGTAGTAGCAGAGGACACAACAATAACAGATGATACAACAGAAAAAAAAGAAGTAGAAAAAAAACAGTAATAAAAATAAATTATTTATTTATATAAAATTTTAATTTTAAAACTATGTTTGAAAACCTTAATAACAAAGATGCCGAAAGAGTAGATGATATTTTTGCCGACTCTGACAAAGCCGAAGAGGCTAGACCTAATAATATCCCCTTCGCTAAAGCTATGCCTAATGTTGATTTACCAGGCATTAAACAACAAGTAGATCAAATTTCAGCTAAAGAAAAAATTGATCTAGATGATTTCGATGACGAAACAAAAAAAGCTCCAGGTGGAAAAGTCTTGAAAAAGATTTTTATCATGATTTTGATTTTAGCAATTATTGGATTGCTAGCTTACATCGTTTATGCTAAAATACTTTTACCTAAAGCTTTAAATGTTGAAAAAGAGAATTCGAATCAGGTTGTAAATTTAGATTTGGGAGATAACGTTGAGCTTACTAATACCACACCCGAAGAAGAAATTGTTGCTACTACCAGCACTTCAACCGAAGAAAACGATTTAACAGCAACTAGCACTGAAGATAATATTGATCCATTGAAAAAAATGGACTCAGATTATGATTTAGTAACAGACTTTGATGAATTATATGTATATAGTTCTGATCCATATAATCCTGATTCTGACGGTGACACTATTTCTGACTTTGACGAAGTGTTTATCTTCGGTACAAACCCTAACAAAAACGATTCTGATACCGATACTTATTTAGACGGAAAAGAAATTTCTTCTGGCTATAATCCTTTAGGAACTGGTAAATTAGAATTAACTCAAATTAAAGATTTAACATTATTCTCAGAAAAATATCCAGCCATTTATCAAAAATTAGTCCAATAATTAAATTATGTTCAATAAAACTAAACCAAAAAAAGAGGAAGAAGCTAATGCTAAGCTTGCTCCAGAATTAAAATTCGATATCTACAAAATGCCTAAAAATTACAAAATAGGTCGTTTTGATGAGAAGAAAGTGCAAGCAGTTATTAACCAAAGCAATAGTACTTCTTTATCTTCTCCGGAAAAAGTTGCGAGCGGAGATGTTCATAAAAAAAACAAAAAAATAGGTGTCATCCTATTGTTTGTTGGTATTTTGTTAGTTGCCTTTTTGGTTTATTTAATTGTTGCTTATGCTAACGATTCTAAATTTTCTTTAGGTCGAGCTTTGAGTTTTAATATTTTCAAAAAAAGCGAAACCAATGTTGTAGAAAATTTAGGAGGAAAAAATATTGCTGATATAATTTCCGATAATTCTACTACTGCTACAACAACTGAGGTTGCTAGTACAACTGAAGAAGAAGTTGTGGCCACCAGTACTGAAAATTTAGGAGAAAATAATGCTAGCACTACTACTAGTATTGAACCTTTGAAGCTAACTGATTCTGATGGTGATGGTCTTTATGATAATGAAGAAGATTTTTTAGGAACGGATAAATTTAAAGCTGACTCAGATAATGATAATTATAGTGACTTTCAAGAAGTACAAAATTTATATAATCCTTTAGGGCAAGGAGCTTTGGATAAAAACATTAATATTTCTAAATATTCCAGTGCCTTTTTCAAATATTCTTTATTCTATCCATTTAATTGGGAGGTAAACGCTCTAAGTGATGATTCTTCAGTTATTTTATCAATTGATGATAATTCCTTTGTCCAAGTTTTAGTAGAAGACAATGAAGGTGAGCAAAATATTAGGTCTTGGTATGCTAATCGCTTCTTTGATTTTGTAGGTGAAGAGGAAGTAATAAAGGGAAAAGGTTGGCAGGGTGTTTATAGCTCTGATAAAACTGCTTTTTATCTTACCAACGATAAATTAAATAAAGTTTATACTATTTTATACAATACCTTACCTGGTCAAGAAGGAGCTATTCCTAATATTTTAGGTATGATTATTAAATCTTTCTCATTAAATTAAACTTAAAAATGTTTTTATTTCTTCATAATAATTTAAATTGTTCAAAGAAGAAAAATACTTTCCCTAAAGTATTTTTTTCTAATAGAGAAAAAAATACTAATAATAATAAAGCCTTCACCCTCATAGAACTACTAGTAGTAATAGCCATTATTGGCATACTAGCTACTCTAGCTATAGTATCACTCACTACTGCTCGTTCCTCCTCTAGAGATGCTAAAAGAATAGCTGATCTAAAACAATTACAAACTGCTCTAGAGGTATACTATAATGATAATGGAGTATATCCCACACTACTATCAGATTTGTCATCTACTACCAAATATCTAGAAACTATTCCTACAGCACCTACTCCAGTAGATGGAGATTGTAC
>CAYTEZ010000011.1:0-20364 GCA_964437025.1 uncultured Gammaproteobacteria bacterium | reverse complement strand
GCTATATTTTTGTCAATGGCACGGGATGTAGGAATCGAACCCACGTCGTTTGATTTGGAGTCAAATATGTTACCACTACACCAATCCCGCATTATTAATTTTTTTTTATAAACCGATTGATTATAATAAAAATTTCCTTAAACACCCTGCTATCTCCATAACTAACAGTAATACAGCCTTTATACCCAGGCTTTTTATTAATACCAGTATGTGGTTTATTATATATGGAAAACTTATTTTTTTCAATACCAATAATACCAGACCAAAAATCTATCATTTCTTCCCTATTATGATATTCGTGCAAATGTATTCTAGCATAAAGCTTTTTTTCATCAATAACAAAAGCTTTCCTTAACAAGAACAAAAATGATTTTACCATTTCCGAATCAGAATTAGTAAATCTAAAACGATTTTTAGTTTTTCCGCCCTCTCCCCAATAAAGCAAAGCCAAAAATAATTTATAATCATTAATATCATATACTTTATCATTTAAAACCTGACATTCTTTATCAATCAACATTAATTGTTTTTCTCTTTTCTTCATAGCTGTTATTTTTCCTTTTTCTCTACCAATATCACCCAAGCTCTTTATTCTTATTTTAGCTTTTTTATTCAAAACTTCACCCTCACACCAAAGAGAAGCAGTGCTTTTAGATATCCGAAGAGTTTCGCTAATTTCCCTAAAAGAAAAACCACTTCTTCGTAGTATTATTGCGCGTTGTTTTATTTCTTTTTTCATAAAAAGATTATAACAAAAACTAAATGAATATTAGATAAAAACAAAAAAACCGCTTACGCGGTTTTTTATCTAATATCTTTATTCTATTATTTCTTTTCTGTCATTGTCTCGCCACAACAAATGATTGGGGCTCCACTATCATGCACAAACTCAACTTCGTTACCACAGATTTCACAAATATAAATTTTCCCTACTCGATTAGCCATATTATTGATGTTAATTATAATAATTTTAATTAATAGGTCTCGGTAAAAATTTCAAAATATCCTTGAGGATGAGAACAAGCTGGACATTTATCCGGAGCTTCTTCTCCTTCGTGGATATAACCACAATTACCACATTTCCAACGTTTAACTTCTTCTTTTTTAAACACGGAACCATTTTCAATATTCTCTAATAATTTCTGATAACGTTTTTCATGAGCTTCCTCTACCTCAGCTACTTCTTTAAACAATTTAGCAATATCCTCATGTCCTTCCTCTAAAGCTTCCTTTTCCATTCTAGGATACATTGAAGTATGTTCATAATTTTCACCTGAAATAGCTGATTTTAAATTATCAGAAATATCTTCATGAATATAACCTAATTGCTTAGCCCATAGTTTAGCGTGCTCTTTTTCGTTGCGAGCAGTCTCTTCAAAAATATTAGCAATTTGAATATATCCCGCTTTTTTAAAGACACTAGCAAAATAATCATACTTGTTGCGAGCCATTGATTCGCCAGCAAAAGCTTCTTCTAAATTCTTTTTTGTTTTTTCGCCTAACATAATATTTATATTAATTATAATTTTTTTTCTAAAGTGTCATTATATTCCAATTCATAGATATGAAAGATAGTGGCAGTTAATGATAAAATTAACGGACCCAAAATTAAGCCCCAGAAACCAAATAAAGCAATTCCTCCCATCAAAGAAAAAATGATAAATATAGGGTTAACTTTTGATTTACCTCTCAGTATCCAAGCCCTTATTAAATTATCAGTATTTCCAATTATAATTGAGCCCCATAATAGAACAAAAATTCCTCGATAAAGATCACCAGTAAGGATAAGATAAACACCAATAGGAATATATATAATCATGGATCCGATATAAGGGATAAGAGAAAAGAAACCAATCAGTAGTCCTGGATAAAAAGCTGGCAAACCAATTATTAAAAAACCAATACTACCGATAACCCCCTGGAAAGCCGCGGTTACAAAGGTTGAAATTAAAGAAGTGAAACTCATTTCCCTAAACTTCTTGTAAATCTCAGCATCATATTTATTTGGTAGTGGTGACCATAGTTTTAATTTTTCTAAAATCTTTTTACCATCAATAAAGAAAAAGAAAGTTGTTAGCAAAATCAAAAATAAAGAAATAATAAAATTAGTAGTTTGCTTAACTGCCACCTTAGCTCCAGTACTAACCCAATCACTAATATTTTTAGTAAAGCCAAAAACTGTTTCTTTTACTTTTTCGTCTTGAAAATTAATAAAACTAAATTTTTTAGAAATCATCTCTGGCACACTACCACCAGAATTATTGATAAAGTTAACTGTTTCGTTATAAGCGATTGGAGCCTTGTTGCCAAAAAAAGTAATTAAAGCACTAATTGGCAAGATAACAATGATTAACAATAATAAACACATAAAAAAAGACGCCATCTTCTGCCGACCTCCAAAAACTTTACTCAATTTTAAGAAAGAGGAATAAAAAACAGAGGCCAACACGCCAGCAATGATTATTTCAACCAGAAAAAACCTAAATAACCATAGACAAGCTAGGGCCGCTGCTATTGTTAGAACTATTAAAAAATATTTCGAAAGAGTTTTGTCTTTCATTTAAAAAATATTATTTAGTTTCTTTATGAATAGTATTTTTTTTACAAAATTTGCAATATTTACTCAATTCCAAACGAACCGCCTTTAAGGTTTTTTTGTTTTTATGAGAATGATGAGTTATGGTTTTGCATTCTGTGCATTCCAATTTGATAAGATTATCTTGTGACATATCTTAGATATACTTAATTTATAATATTTAACAATATAAGGTATTATAACAAATCAAAGTTAAAAGTCAACGCTGACACTTGGGACAATAATGAGTTCCTCGACCAGCGACCCTAATTTTTACTATTTTAGCCGGACAATTGGGGCATTTTTGTCCATTTTGACCATAAACCTTAAGTAATTTAACAAATCCACCACTTTTCCCTTCAGCATCCACATAATCACTAAAAGTAGTTCCTCGTTTAGCCACGGCTAGTTTTAAAATCCTTCTAATACTTTCAAATATTTTCTTTTTTTCATTTTCTTTCAAACTATTAACTAGGCGCATCGGACTAACCTTGGCCGAAAATAAGGTTTCATCAGCATAAATATTACCAATACCAGCAATTAAAGATTGATCTAATAAAAATGATTTAATATTTTTTCTAGGTCTCTTTTCCATCAACTTTAAAAAAGCAGAATAATTAAACTCCTTGGCTGAAAGCGGTTCTAGACCAAAACGTTTTTTTACCTCCAAAAAATCTTTCTCCCCTACCAAGCGAACATAAGCAAAACGTCTAGTATCATTTAAAACCAACTTATGCTTATTAGCCAAAGTTATTTGGAAACGAATATGTTTTAAATCTTCTAATTGCAAACTCTGTTTTTTCTTTTCTGAGTGACCCCCAGCTATTAATGTTTTTTCTCCCAAAAAAACCAATTGGCCAGTCATCTTCAAATGAATTAATAATTTTTTATCACTCTTTTTAAAAGTAAAGATGAGAAGTTTTCCCAAACGCAAAACATCAGAAAATTCATCTCCTTTAATTTTATTCAAATCAGACATCTTCACTGGTAATTTTTTATCCTTTACCTCCAATGATAAAATAGCCTGATTTAAAACAAAACGGCGCAAACCATTTCTAATTGTTTCTATTTCTGGTAATTCCGGCATTTAATTTATAATAATTTTAATAAGAAGTAGACAGCCAGTAAAGACACAAACAAAACTAAAAGTATCTTTAAGAAGCTTCTTCCTATTTTGTCTGGGTTTATTAGCATATAATAAAAATTAATTATTTTTTGATCATTAAAGAATTTTTTAATTTAGAAATCTGTCCAATCAAAACCGTGTTGGAAGCTAAAATAATGATAAAAATTAGAATCAAAGAATTGCCTCCCAAAAATATACCTCCCATGATAGCTACTATCGCTGCGCCTAAGGTTGTGACAATATTATCCATAGCTACAGCTGTTACTGCATCACCAATACGTCCCTTGGGATGAATAGAAAAATTGTGGACAACAATCATTTCACCAAAACAGCCAATAAGACCAGCCATAATACCAGTGACAACAAAAGGAATATGTGTCAGATCAGAAAAAGCTTCCATAGACTTAACCATACTCTCAGCAGCAAACAAAATAGCTACACCGGATAATATTAAATCAAACCAAATACGAAAAGTACTTCTAGAAGCATAATATCTCTCTTCCTCCACCACTTCAACAACTGGAGATTCAGGGCGATGACTTTTTCTAAAATAAAAAAGTATAAACGCACAAAGAACGAACAAGACAATACCCACTGGTAAAATTAATTGATATAAATCGCCTGATATTTTTCCGCTTATATCCTTTACTTGTCCAAAAAGAACCATGCTAATTGCAACAAAAGCTGTGAGTAAAGTTAACGCTATTAAAATACGAATGGAATTATCCATTTCTTTCATTGATGGTTTAACACTATGGTCTTTAAAAGGCTTCAATGTTCCACCGAATTTAAAAGGTGGAAACATTAACACCGCCTTATTCTTCAAATTAGCTAAATTCTGTCGATAGATACACCAACCAGCGTGTATAATATTATAGATATTAGAACCAAAGGTAGTAGAAGCTGCCACAATAGCTAAATTTATAGCTCTAACATAATCAGTATCTCTTACTTTTAAAGAAATAAAAGCTGCCACAATACCAATGACCATATCAGGAAACGCAGTTCCAAAAGATTGTAAAAAACCGCCAGCTAATTTAGTCCTATCTTTTAAAACATCGGTTGTCTCTTCAATAACATTAGCTGTACCTCGAAAAACATAAGCTATACCAAAAACAAAAACCACAATTATTAACAAAGCTTGAAGCCACCAATATTCTGCTCTAGCTAAAAAATCGTCAACTATTATAAAACGCAAAATCAAAGCCACCAAAACATAAAGTATAATTTTTCCTAATTGATTTTTGTTTTTCATAGATAAAATAAAAAAATAATGTTTTTTTTAAAACTACTTTAATATTACACCAAAAAAGGATAAAAGTAAACAAAAAAACAACTTCCTAAAAAGCTGTTTTACTAATGTGGGCCGAGTAGGATTCGAACCTACGAAGGCGAACGCCAGCAGATTTACAGTCTGCCCCAGTTGACCGCTTTGGTATCGACCCCCTTAATTTACTTAACTATTGTACTATAACAAAAAATTATGTCAACCTATTATATTAGGCTAATTTATTATTAAATTATCCATTTGTTTAAAAAAACTTCGTCTAGCCCTTCTTTTCAAATCACACTTTCCATCAATTGACATTGACAAGCTACCTTGAAAATATAAATTTTCAACTCTTTTTTTAAATTTTTCTCTTACATTTTCTATAGCACTTTTGTAATCGCCATCGTTGGATACCAATATTGCTGTGTCATATTCATCTAGTGCTGCCATTGTAACCATGTCAGTAGCCAACTGAGTATCTAAATTTTTTTCTTGAAGATTATTTCTTGTTCCTTTCAAATCACCAAATTTCATTATAACTTTATTCAATTTTTTTATTTCTGAAAAATATTTTTGAGTTGTATTATATCTCTCTTGATCTTTTTTCGAACCAACAAGTAAATATGCTGGAGGATTTACACAATAAAAACCAACATAAACAAGTTCTCTATTACCAGATAATCTTTCGGCTAATTTTAATGGATTATAAAGACATACCCAATTTTTATCGGCTTTCTTCAAATCATGTATATAATGAAAAACATTACTGTTGTCCACAAAGACAGCTACACGTTTTATATTATTCATATATAAAAATAATATTATATTTTACAAATAAAAACAAGGGCCAAAAGCCCTCGTTGCTTATCGTAGCCGAAGCACACGATAAGGATTTATTGATACTCAAATTTTATATTATTATTTAAATAATGTCAATAGCTCAAAAATTAGATAATTAAGCCCCAATAACTTGTAAGACAAAGCGAGTCAAAGCGTATGATAAGAATATTACTGCTAAACCTAAAGCTGCCCACATCAAGATGCTCTTTCCCTTTTCAATGCTCTTTTCATTTCCAGCTGCAGTCATCCAAACAATACCACCATAGATAAACATAACTAAAGCCAAAGAACCAACTATTCCCAAAACATAATTAATAACTCTTCCAATAAGAGTTGGTACATCACTAACATTACCTAAAGGATTATCTATACCTATAGCCAAAGCGTTATTTCCAGCCACTAAAAGAAGACTAAAGAAAAACACTATTGAAAAAAACGATTTTATTCCTTTGTTTTGAGAAAATTTTAACATAAATTTAATATTATTTAATACTCTCAAATTATAGTATTTTTTTCAAAAAAAATCAAATAAAAAATGACCCCGAAAAAGGATCATCAAAAACTGAGCCGAAAACGGGATTTGAACCCGTGACCTTTTCCTTACCATGGAAACGCTCTACCAACTGAGCTATTTCGGCCTAAACTAATCAATAGCTGATACTTCCTCCTCCCAATCAGAAATATTATTATTTTGGGGATTAGCTTTTTTAATTTTATCTAAAAATTCTTCTGCCATTTTTTTATCCTTTTTCATTATACACAAATTCAACATTAAATCAAGGTAACGAGGATTATTTGGGTCAATCTCTAAGGCCTTATTTAAACTAAACATTGCTCCAGAGATATCATTTAATTCCTGATTAATCAAGGCTAAAGCATAATTTAAATTAGAGAATTCATTAGACGCAATATTTTCCGGAAACAATTCAGCTAATTTTACCGCGTATAATAATGTTTGTTTAGCTTCTTGCCATTTCTCTTGTTCTTGATAAACTTTTCCTAATTTAGAAAAAGCTAAAAAGTTTTTATCATCTAAACTAATAATCTCAATTAATTTTTTTTCTGCCTCTAACCAATCTTCTTGGTTAATATAATCATCAGCGGCTCCAAAAATAATTTTAATTCTCTCAGTCACAGAAGATTCGGCTAAAGTTTTTTCTACTCGAGCTTCTTTTTTCTGATCTCTAATCTTTTCTAATTTAGACCAAAAAATATCTGAAACTTTGTTTAACAAAGCAAAAACTTTCTGAAAAAAATTTTCTAAAAATCTAAACTTTCTTTGCATGCGATCTTTGATAATTTTTTCTTTGATCCGACGCTCTTTTTCTTCTGGTATATTTTCCGAATCTAAAATCGCCAAGGCGGGAAAATGACGAAAAATAATAAAAGCAATTGCGAGAAAGGTTATAGTAATTATAATTAAAGGCCAAAGATTATACATATTTTAAAAATTAAGAGCAATCTGAGAAAAATCAGTTGCTTTTAAACTAGCACCTCCGATAAGTAATCCGGAGACGTCTTCTAGGTTACAAAAACTTTGATATTTTTTCAAGTCAACACTGCCACCATAGAGAATACCTAATTCACTTGGAGAATTCTTCAAGAAAAAATCTTTAACAAATTGTCTAATCTTTTTATGCACTTCCAAGGCATCTGATAACTCAACAATTTTTCCGGTTCCAATAGCCCAAACTGGTTCATAGGCTATTAATAATTTCTTACCTTTTAAACTTTTAACTTGGGAGAAAGCTTCGTTTAATTGGCTAGATATAACAGCCCAAGTTTTTCCAGCTTCTTTTTCTGATAAAGTCTCCCCTACGCATAAAATAGGTATAATATCACTATTTTCTAAAACATTTTTCATTTTTAAAGATACCAAGGAGTTATCAAAAAACTTTTGTCTTCTCTCACTATGGCCGATAAGAACATAGGAGCAAGATAATTGTTTAAGTGAATCTACCGCTACTTCACCAGTATAAGCGCCTAGAGTAAAGGGTGAAACATCTTGTGCCCCCACAAATATATTTTTATTCTTAATATTCTTTTTTATCTCAGCTAAACTACTAAAATCTGGTAAAATAACAACATCATTTTTTACTTTTTTTCCTTTCAATTTTTTCTGAACATTTTTAGCTAAAGCAATAGAGTCTTTGTAATTTAAATTCATCTTCCAATTCCCTATCACTATTTTTTTACTTAAATTTTTCATAATATAATTATTTATTTAATAATTCCTTAGTCCAAGCTATGGTTTTAGAAATACCTTCTTTTATAAAAACCTGAGGCTCCCAATGCAAAATATCTTTAGCTAAAGCATTGTCCAAACAACTACGACGCTCTTCCCCTAATTTAGCCGCTTGATATTCAACTGCTATTTCTTTTCCTAAGGCATCAGAAATAGCTGAAACAATATCCAATAAATCAATTTCCTGTTTAGTAGAAATGTTTATTGCACCAATAAAATCACTCTGAAGCCCGGCTACAAAAGCTGAAACTACATCGTCAACGTAAACAAAGTCTCTGGTTTGTTTACCATCACCAAAAATATAACTAGTTTTTTCATCAACTGCATTACTTACAAATATAGCCACAACCCCAGCTTCCCCTCCTTTGTACTGCCGTGGTCCATAAACATTGGCTAGACGAAAACATAAATACTCTTGTCCAAAAACTTTATAAAAATAATTTAAATATTTTTCAAAGCAAAGTTTGTTAATACCATAAGGTGAAACTGGATTGGTGGGATTATTTTCTGGAGTTGGAATTTTTTCTGGAAAACCATAAGCAGCACCGCCTGAAGAAGAAAAAAATATTTTCTTCACCTTGTTATTATAGCTAGCCTGCAAGATATTCAAAGAACCTAAAATATTTATTTGATTGTCAAAAGACATATCCTCAACTGAACGTCTCACATCAATTTGAGCAGCTAGATGATAGACATAGTCAAAATTTTCTTTAACAAAAACTTCGTCTACTGCCTTTTTATCACAGATATCAACCTCATAAAAAGCAGCTTGAGAATTCAAATATTCTTTTTTTCCGCTATAGAGATTATCAATAACTGCAACCTGATGGCCTAAATCAATTAGTTTATCCACCAGAGTCGAACCAATAAAACCAGCCCCTCCAGTTACTAGTATTTTAGACATAAAAATGTATTTTAAAATTATTATTATGCTTAGATTATACTACAATAAAGCCCTCACGTAAAGCCCAAAATACATACAAAAAACAGGCAAAATAGCTTTGACTTAGCTATTATTTTTTGCTATAATTTTAATAGATAGAAGCCAAAATCATCTATCATTTTTTATTTCTTATCAATTATTAAATAACGATATAATATGCCAGAAAAAAACAAAAAAAACAGTGATTACGGAGCTGATGCCATTACCGTCCTAGAGGGCCTTGACCCGGTTAGAAAGAGACCTGGAATGTACATTGGTTCAACTTCTGCTGCTGGTTTGCACCACCTTATTTGGGAAGTTGTAGACAACAGTATTGATGAAGCTATGGCCGGATATGCCGACGAGGTTAGTGTTACTTTGTTAAAAAACGGAATGGTAAAAGTAGATGATAACGGTCGTGGTATCCCAGTTGAAAGACATAAAGTCACTGGGCTATCAGCTTTAGAAACAGTTCTAACAAAACTTCACGCTGGAGGAAAATTTGGTGGTAGTGGGTATAAAGTTTCTGGTGGTTTACACGGAGTTGGTGTTTCCGTAGTTAACGCCTTAAGTGAATATTTAAAAGCTGAGGTCTATCGAGATGATCAAGTTTGGGAACAAGAATATAAATTTGGTAAACCAATAAACAAAATTAAGGCTACCGGAAAAACTAAAAAAACTGGTACTACTATTATTTTTAAACCAGATGCTACTATATTTACTGAAACTGAATTTAATTGGGGAAAAATCTTAGACCGCTTGCGTCAACAATCTTACCTTACCAAAGGTATTACCATGAATGTTATTGATGAACGAGAAGATCATTCTCCTAAAAAATACCGCTTCTATTTTGAGGGCGGAATTAAATCATACGTTAAGTCATTACACCGTCAAAAAAATGTTAAACATGAGAGTGTTTTCTATGTAGAAAAAGAAGTGGATGATTGCAAAGTCGAAATTGCTTTACAGTATAACGATGAATATAATGAGACAACCCTTCCCTTCGCTAACAATATCTACAATCCTGATGGCGGAACTCATTTAATTGGTTTTAAAACTGCCTTAACCAGAACTTTAAATAATTACGCTCGTAATAAAAATATTCTTAAAGAAAAAGATGAAAATTTAACTGGAGACGATGTTCGCGAAGGTTTAACTGCTATCATCAACGTTAAATTACCAAATCCTCAATTTGAAGGTCAAACTAAGGGAAAATTAGGTAACGCTGAAATGAAAACCTATGTAGAACAAGTTTTTGGTGAAGCTTTTGGTACTTTCTTAGAAGAAAATCCTAAAGAGGCCGAGAGTATTATTGGAAAATGTGTGCTATCAGCTCAAGCTAGACTTGCCGCTCGAACTGCTAGGGCCACTATCTTGCGTAAAGGAGCCTTGGAAGGCATGACTCTTCCTGGAAAGCTAGCTGATTGTTCTAGTAGCAAAGCTGAGGAATGCGAATTATACATCGTAGAGGGAGATTCTGCTGGTGGTAGCGCTAAACAAGGCCGTGACAGACGTTTTCAAGCCATATTACCTCTTAGAGGAAAGATTTTAAACGTAGAGAGAACTCGCTTAGATAAGATGTTGGTTAACAACGAAATTAAAAATTTAGTAATAGCGCTGGGAACAAATATTGGGGATCAATTAGATTTAGAAAAACTTCGTTATCATCGTATTATTATCATGACTGATGCCGATGTTGATGGAGCCCATATTAGAACATTGCTTCTTACCCTATTCTTCCGTTATTTCACTAACTTAATTACTAACGGTCATATTTATATCGCTCAACCCCCTCTATATCAAATCAAAAAAGGTAGCGCTATCAGATATGCCTATACCGAAGAAGAAAAACTAGCTATTGTAAAAGAATTTGGCGGATCAACCGAAGAAGAAGAAATTATTTCCGAGACTGACGTTGAAGCTGAAGAAGAAATTGAAAATGAAGAAGAAATGGAAGAAAAATCTAAAGCTAAAAAAGCTAACAAATTATTTATTCAAAGATACAAAGGTTTAGGAGAAATGAATCCTGATCAACTTTGGGAAACAACCATGAACCCAACTTCTAGAATTGTAAAACAAGTTACTGTAGAAGATGCTGCCATGGCTGATTCCATCTTTGATATGTTAATGGGCGACGATGTTTCCAAGAGAAAACATTTCATTCAAACTCACGCTAAAAACGTTTCTAATTTAGATATTTAATTTTTCAAGTCTATGAACAATTACCTAGTACTTGCCACCCCTTTTATTGCTGCTGGTATTTCACAATTTTTGAAGATGTTTCTCAACCAAGATAACCCCTTCAAAGCTAAAGATTTATTTAGATTATCATACGCCGGAATGCCCTCCAGTCACAGCGCCTTCGTTTCTTCTATGACAATGATTATTGGTCTAACCCAAGGCTTTACTTCCCCTATTTTTGGGTTGTCGCTAGCAATAAGCGCTTTAACTATTAACGATGCTTTGAAACTAAGACAATATTTAGGACAACAAGGATCAGTTTTAAATATTTTAATCAGAGATTTAAAAGATGATCAATTTCTTGATGAAAAATATCCAATACTTAAGGAAAGAATTGGGCACACTAAGATGGAAGTAACTGTTGGTTTAATTATAGGGATAACCATTGCTACCCTTATATTTGTACTAAGTCGATAAAACAAAAGATATATACAAAAAAAAGAACCAGCAAATACTGGTTCTTTTTTTATCTAAAAATCTAAATAATTCAAACTAATTTTTTAAACAACGGACTGAAGCATAATTAGCTTTTTTAGTAGCTCCTGCCTGGTCTAATTGCATTTTATAAAGAGTTTGATGAAGAATATAAAATTTAGAATAATCAAAATCACTATAAGTAGTCCAAAAAGTAGCCTGTAAACCAAACCAAATAAAATTACTAGAATCCACTAAATATAAACCAACGGGCAAAGCATTAAACCCACTAGAATTATTAGTACTTGGAGTATTGGCTGTTTGGCAAGTAGTCGGGGATGCTGTCCAATTAGTTTTGCTAGCTAAAGATTTAGAAGTATAATTTGAATTTCCACCACACCAATAAGCACTATTAGCCGAAAGAGCGGTATTCAATGTATCCCACTCAGCTATTGATGGCAAATGCCAACCGCTTGGGCAGGCTGTAGTTGCTGCTGTTTGTGTATATAATTTTTCTTGGTATAAAACGGCGTATTCATTATCATTTAAATATCTCCAACCAGATCCGGTATTATATTTTAAATTTTCTGCCATCCAACATTGACTGCCTATAGCAACTATAGGATAAGTTCTACTATCGCGAGAATCAACAAACGATGTTTGATCATTACAAGCATTTGGCACTGGTGGAGTATAATGGCTCACACCATCTCTAGTGGCAATTTTCTGCCCAGCAGGCAAATTAGATGTTTGCCCACCTAAACAAAAAGATACGGTATAAGTAGAACCATTAGAAGAGTAAGTATAAGCATTGGTAGTAGTAGAGCAAGATCCATCAGCTGGAGTTGGGGCTGTTGGAACAGAGGTCATATAAACAACACCAGCAGTAGCAATAGTACTAGTGATTGATGTTGGGTAAGAACCATTATCATTAAAGTACAATTCTAATGCGGTTTGCATTTGTTTAACATCAGCTATTCTTTTAGAGTCTCTAGCCTTAGATCTAGCACTTTGTATGGCTACTACGGCTAGAGTAGAAAGAATACCAATGATAGCTATTACTACTAATAGTTCTATTAGAGTGAAGGCTGTTTTCTTTTTCTTTAAAAAATTATTCATATTATTATATTTAAAATAGTAATTATATTATACTATATTAAAAAGTATTAAACAAAACTTTTTCCTTGCATCCCCTCCGGAATATCCAAACCTAAAATCTTTAAAATAGTTGGAGCAACATCTAAATACGACCCTTGTGCCTGCAAAAGACTAATATCATTATTAGGCGCTTCTTTTAAACCGATAGTTTTCCCCTGATATTCTTTGCCTATTAACAAAAATGGAACGGCATTGGTAGTTCTCTTTTTGTTAGCCAAATTAGTTTGAATATTATAGACATCCTCAGCTCCACCATAAGTACTGGTAACAATTAGGACTCCATTAACTGATAGCACCGCCTGAGCGATAGAATTAATTATCCGCGAAGCTTTTTCCACAGCTGATACTGTGCCAGAAAAATCTCCCTTAAAAAATTCTTGGCTAACTATTGGCAGAGAAGAAAAAATAAAGTTATATGAACCTGACTTAATTTTTTTAATCAATTTTGAAAAGTTTAAATCATCACCAAACAAAAAAGAAAAGAAATTATCTTTTCTTTTTGATAAAATAGACCAATCTTCACCTAAAAATCTTTCTTCTTGATTATTAAAAAAAGTAGTAATCAAAGGAAAGACAGAACTTGGAGCAATTTTTAATTGACTCATTTTAGCTTGAGAAATTATTTTAGATAAAGATAAATAATTTGGTAAGGCTGAATTTAAATCAGAACGAGACAAACCTAATAACCTATAATTTTCACTATCCTTTAAACCGGGGGTGCTAATTACAGTAACTGGATAATTTAAAACTAAGTTTTTAAACTCTGGAATTTGAGCTTTTCGAATAGCATTATTATCAACATTTAAGGAAATTCCCCAAGCATCAACCGTCAACAAAACCACCAGTTTATTAGGCAGTGGATTTTCTTTTTTAATTGAAAAAAATTCAGCCAACATAATTTATTTTAATTTTTCTTCTATTTCTAATAAGCGGTTATACTTAGCTAATCTTTCACCACGAGAAGTAGAACCTGATTTAATGAATTCAGCTGAAACAGCCACAGCCAAATCAGCAATAAAATCATCACAAGTTTCTCCACTGCGATGAGAAATCATTAATTTATATCCATTTTCTTTAGCCATTTTAATAGTGGCCATAGTTTCGGAAACAGAACCAACTTGATTAGGTTTAATTAAAACGGCATTAGCCACTTTGTTTTTAATACCCAATTTTAATCTTTCAGTGTTAGTAGTAAATAAATCATCACCGATAAGCATTACTTTTTTACCCAACTTTTCAGTGATTAATTTCCAACCAGCCCAATCATCCTCAGCTAAACCATCTTCGATAAAGAACATTTGATATTTCTTAAACCAAGAAATATACAAATCAACTAACTCTTTTGAACTTAAACTACTACCATCAATTTTGAAAGAATATTTTTTCTTTTTTTCATCATATAGCTCAGAAGACCCTACATCAGTACCTAAGAAAAAATCACGACCAGCAGTATAGCCCAATTTTTTTCCAGCCTCAATAATATATTCCAAAACATCATGGCTAGTTTTTACATTATCAGAATAACCACCTTCGTTACCAACATTAGTACTTAAACCATTTTCTTTTAAAACTTTAGCTAATTGATGAAAGATTTCTGAACCAATACGAAGTTTTTCAGAAAAAGATTTGATACTAGGATTTGGCACGATCATAAATTCTTGAAAATCAAGATTAGTATCGGCATGAGCCCCACCATTAAAAATATTAAAGGAAGGACTTGGTAATTTATATTTTTTAGGGAAAGAAAAAGTCTCACCTAAATATTCATACAATTCTTTACCTTGGCTTAAGGCTGCAACTCGAGCAATAGCTAATGATAAAGCTAAAATAGCGTTAGCTCCTAATTTTTGTTTGTTTTTTGTTCCATCAGCTTTAATCATCTTCTTGTCTAAAGCTTCTTGTTGCAATACATCTTGCCCAACTAAAACTTTAGCCAGTGGCCCATTGATATTTTTTACTGCTTTTAAAACACCTTTACCACCATATCTCTTTTTATCACCATCACGTAATTCATGAGCTTCATGGACACCAGTGGAGGCGCCGGATGGCACTGAAGCTTTAGCCCAAAGGCCATTGTCTAAGATAACCTTAGCTTCAACGGTAGGATTACCACGAGAATCTAAAATTTCGCGACCAATAACTTGTTTAATCTTTGTCATACTTTTTCTTTATATACTTAATTATAATTTTTATTTTAAACCTGGCATGTTTTCGCCTGATAGATAAGAAAGCATTGCTCCACCACCAGTAGAAACCCAATTTATATTTTTAGCCATACCAGAAAGGTTTAGAGCCTCAATAGTCTCTCCCCCACCCACAGCACAAAAAGCCTTAGTACCAGCTTGCTTAGCTATTTTTTTAGCTATTTCTATCGTTCCTTTTTGAAAAGCTTTTTCTTCAAACATTCCCAAAGGTCCATTCCAAACCACAGTCTTGGCCAAAGATATATATTTAGAGAATAAAGCGATGGTTTTAGGACCAATATCCAAAATATTATCATTATCAGAAATTTCAGTTATTTTTTTTATACTCACAATACTCTTTTTGGCATTGATGGTAGTTTTTACCACCGCATCAACTGGCAAAATAATTTTAGTCATCTTCAAATATTTTTTAGCTACCTCAGCTTCTTTTTCACTAGCAAGTGATTTACCAATATTTAATCCTTGAGCCATAAAAAAATTATTAGCCAAAGCTCCGGCTACTAAAACTTGAGAAGCAACTGGATATATTTTATTAACTATTGGAATTTTGGTAGAAATCTTAGCTCCACCCATAACAGCTACAAAAGGTTTTTGTGGTTTTAAAATCTTATTTAAATTATCAATTTCTTTTTGTACTAAAAATCCAGCATAAGAAGGTAAAAAAGCTTTAATAGCTGAGACCGAAGAATTAGCTCGATGAGAAACAGCAAAAGCATCATTAACATAAACGCTAGCTAGCGAAGCTAAAGACTTCCCTAACTTTTTACAATCTCTTTCTTCCCCATCAAAAAAACGTAGATTATCTAAAACAAAAATTCTATTTTTTTTATCATTTTTTAATTCCTGACGAATATCTTTAAACTTAGAATATTTTTTAAAATCTAAAAATTTAACTGGGCCATCAAGTAAAACTTCTAATTGCTTAGCTACTGGAGCTAAGGACAGGCCTGCTTCATAACCATTTTGTGGTTGGCCTAGATGACTAGCGACAAGCAAACGACAATCATTATTTAACAAAAATTGGATAGTTTCTAAAGCTTGCCTGATTTTAAAATCTTCCTTAACTTTTTTTCCCGCTAGCGGAACATTAAAATCAACACGCAAAAAAACATCTTGACCAGCAATCTTTTTTTTATTGCTTGCTAAATTTTGTAACTTCATACTCTTAATCTTTTATTTATTTTAATTCTAAACGCAATTCTTTAATTTCTCCTTGGCGCCAAACTGAGATTGTAATTTTGTCACCGACTGAAAAGTTATTTAAGGTGTTATTTAAATCACCAGTAATTTCATAATTGTTTATCTTTACTACAACATCCCCCTCTACAATTCCCGCTTTATTACCTAGAAGATCTTTACTAACAGCGGTAATTAAAGCTCCAGTAGCTGGTAGATTCTCTTGATAAACATCATTTAAGTCAATATATGATAAGCCGTATTTTAATTTTATCACCTCTTTATTATTCAAAAAGTTAAAGATATTAGATCTAAAATCATGTACTGGTCTCACTTTTAAATCCCCATCAATCAAGGCTATTAAATCTCCATTCAAATCAAACAAAAAGGAATTTTTAAAGCTACTATCTAAATTCAAATTTAAATCTAAATAACCAGAAAAATTATCACTAGATTTTACTAACTTCCCTGAAGAAAAACCTTTGATAGAATTAATCATAATATCTCCAGAAAAATTATATGATAATAATGTTTGACCAACACTCAACTCAGAAACATTAACTAAATTTCTCACTGGCAAACCAGAAGCTCCCTTCATTTTTATAAACAGCAAACCAGCTTGAGAATCATAAGCCATTTTTTCTACCTCATACATTTTTTTATCCTTTTTAGAAACAACTAAATATGAAGTAGCATTGTTTACAATATTTTTGTCAAAAGCATCTTTTTCTAAAACATTAGCCAACACCCAACCATCGCTACTAACAACTACACCTGAAAATAATGCTTCATCCATTATATATCTAGCGCTAGAACTTTCAGTATTATTTTTTGTTTTAGCAAATACTCCAACCACTGCTTCACTTAAGTAATTATTAGCTTCATCAATTTTTAAATCTTGACTAACATAGACCTTTTTTGGATCTTGAATAATAACATTAGCATTACTATATTCAGGTGAATTTAAATTTAAATCTTTCTTGAAAAGACTTAAAAAACTAGCTGGCCCAATTTGCCATAAATAAAAGATAACAAAAAGCCCAACTACCAAACCTAGAACCAAGGAAATTAGAAGCATTACCAAACGTGGCAAAGAAGTTTTTTCTTTATTTCTCATATTTTTTATTTTAACGCCACTTAATTACTGCTAGTAAAACAGTAAGTGACACGAGCATAAATATTAAATTATATTTTATTTTTTTAAGTGATAAATTGTCCATTAAATAAAAACGGATAAAACTCAGACCAAAATAATAACAGATTGTTAAAATTAAGCCAAGTACATTATAACTAAAGGGTAGAAAAAATAAAGACCAAGCGATTGGAATTAAGGCAATAATAAATAAAACGGTAAATAATAGGCTGGTTTTTAGTTTAGTTCCAATAAATAATAAACTTTGCCAAATACTTGCAAACAAAACACCTATAATAATTATTATCAAAAGATAATTAGAAATTTTTAAAAAGTAAGTTAAAGCGTAAGAAAAACTTGAAGCTAAAAATACTAGTAACAGAGCTACGGTATCAGCCCAACCTAAAAATGAACCAACGCTAAAATCAGCATCTCTAATTAATTTACGACGTAATTCTTTAAAATAATAATAAGATAGAGAAACACCAGCTAGCAGAAAGATTACCAAAAGAAAGCGATTGGTCAATAAACTTAAATAAAGAAATAAACTATTTAAGAACAAACCAGAAAGGAGAAAGTAAACATATTTTCTTAAACCTGAATTAACATTTCTTAGATAAAAAACAAAAAATAGGAAAAAGACATTGAAACCTAAAATTGCCCAATAATAAGCTTGAGGTACAAAAAATCCAAGCAAAAAGATTAGACAAAAAAAACAATGAAATAAAAAAAATTTTCTTTTAACACTCATAATATTTAAATTTATATTACTATTATAATATAAAAATCAGTTCTTTACAAATGAAAAATCGTATGATAAGCTAATATTAGCGGTTGCTTAGAGTAGAAAAAGTGGCCGAAAATCAAGAAAAATTAAAAATTAAAGCCTGTTTTCTGGAATAATTATGACAATGACTAACTTAAATAACAACTTCAAATACCCTCATTTTTTAAGCTCAAATTCTAGCCAAGCAACAAACGTTGCCTAGTTTATTGTTACATTACTCTACAAAACAGAATAACAAAACAATATGGATTACGTAATCTACCTAATTTTGGCGGTTTTAGGTTTTGGTAGCGGATATTTCTTTTTTCGCAAAAGATCTGCTTCTAAAATTGAAGGAGCTGAAAACAAAGCTGAAAAGATTTTAAACGAAGCCAAAGCTAAACAAAAAAAGTACGAATTAGAGGCCCAAGAAAAAGCCTTAAAAATTATTGAAGAAGCTAAAGCTGAAGAAGCTAATAGACGTCGTGAGATTAATGAATTACAAAGACGTTTAGAAAATAGAGAAACTTCTTTCAGCCAAAAATTATTAGCCCTAGAAGAAAAACAACAAAAATTGTACGACAAGGTTAACGAAGTTCAAGAAATCAAAGAAAAAATTAAACAAATTCAAGAGGAACAAATTGCTAAGTTGGAAAAAATAGCTGGTCTAACTCCTGAACAAGCAAAAGAAATTCTTTTAAAAAACATTGAAGAAAAAAATAGTGAGGATTTACTAGCTCGAATAACAAAACTAAAAAATGATAGCGATGAAGTTATTAAAGAAAAAGCTATGGATTTGTTAGCTTTTGCTATCCAAAGATTAGCTCCAACCTACACTGCTGAACTAACAACTACTACCGTTGATATTCCTAGTGATGAAATGAAAGGACGCATTATTGGACGTGAAGGAAGAAACATTAAATCAATTGAGCAAATGACTGGAGTTGAAATTATTGTTGACGATACCCCAAATGCTATTACTATCTCTGGTTTCTCTTTAATCAGACGTCATGTCGCTAAAAGAGCTTTAGAATATTTAATAAAGGATGGGCGTATTCACCCTACCAAAATTGAAGATGCTGTGACTAAAGCAAAAGTTGAACTATCAAATGATATTAAAAAAGCTGGTGACGAAGCTGTCTATGAATTAGGCGTAGCTGGTTTTGATCCAAAATTAACCCAAATCATTGGTCGTTTAAAATATCGTACTAGTTATGGTCAAAACGCCCTAGAGCACTCCATTGAAGTAGCTCACCTATCTGGAATGTTAGCTCGAGAATTAGGCGCTGACGCTAATATGGCTAAAAAGGCTGGATTATTACATGACATTGGAAAAGCTGTTGATCATGAAGTTCAAGGTAATCATACTGAAATTGGTCGAGATATCTTAAAGAAATTTAACTTCCCTGATGAAATTATTGCTCCAGTAGCTACTCACCACGACGACAACCCTGAAACATTATTATCAGTTATAGTTAAAACAGCTGACGCTATCTCCTCTGCTCGACCTGGAGCTCGTCATGATTCCTTCGAAAACTACATTCAAAGATTAGAGGAATTAGAAAGAATTGCCAACTCTTTTGATGGAGTAGAAAAAAGTTATGCTATTCAAGCTGGTCGTGAAGTTCGTATCTTTATCTCTCCCGAAAAAATTGATGATTTAAAATCATACGAAATGGCCAGAGAGATTGCTAAGAAAATTGAACAGGAATTGAAATACCCAGGAGAAATCAAAGTAAATATAATTAGAGAATTAAGAGTTATCGAATACGCTAGATAATTTTAAAACTATGAAAAAAGAAATTATCAATCAAAAAAATTTAGTTGAAATCTTAGCTGCCACCAGCGAAGGAAACTTTAATAAAAAACAAGTCGACAAATTAGTTAAAGATCTTTTTGACTTAATTATTGAAAATCTAAAGGCTGGCCAAAGTGTTAAAATAACTAGTTTTGGTACTTTTATCCCTAAAGACCGTCACGCTAGAAAAGGCGTTAACCCGCAAAAGCCAGAAGAAAGAATTGAAATGCCAGCAGTTAGAGTAACTAAATTTAAGACCGGAAAAAAACTTAAAGACGCTTTGAAGAAATAAAGCTTGAAAAAATTATTTAATGTGTTAAAATAGTTAACACTGTGCCTATAGCTCAACTGGATAGAGCATCTGGCTTCGGACCAGAAGGTTGCGGGTTCAAATCCTGCTGGGCACACAAAACTAAGAATAGGCTGGGTAGCTCAGCTGGTTAGAGCGTAGCACTCATAACGCTAAGGTCGAGGGTCCGAGCCCCTCCCCAGCCACC
>CAYTEZ010000010.1:0-20464 GCA_964437025.1 uncultured Gammaproteobacteria bacterium | reverse complement strand
AGAAGAAAAACCAGTATATCAACCAGTAAATACTCACGAAGAAGAAATTAAAGTCTTAAAAGAACTATTACAAAAATATCCTAATAAAAGCTTAGAAAAGAAAGCGATTGAAGGTGAAATAAAAAAGATACAAGAAAAATAAATTATGTTTGATTACTTATATAAATTCAACAGTTTAGACAATAGTCTTAAATTGGCCGTTTCTAGCCCTGAGGCTATTTATGATATTGAAGCTTTGGAAGCTAAATATGGTGTTAGCTTAGCTTCAATAATTATGCGAGTTATGACCAAGGATATTTCCTTGGCAGCTTTGCCATTGACTCTGTCATCTGAACTACAATTAAATCAAGGTGATAGTGAAAAATTAGCTAAAGAATTAGAGAATAAAATATTTGTTAAAGCTGCTGTTCATTTAGGATTAAAAGTTGAAGAAAAACCTAAAGAAGAAATTAAAAAACCAGCATTACCAGAAAGTATCTTTGATTTGAAAGAAGAAGAGCCAAAAATGATTGACAAGTTGAGTTGGGCTAGAGATATTACCAACGGTTTAAATTTATCTTTTTCTGACGATGAATTAAAAACTAAGTTTATCTCTTTGCTTGATAAATATATCAGAGGAATAAAAGATAAAGTTTTGGTACGTCAGATTTTAGGAAAGAGTATTTTAGAAAATGGCTTTGCTTTTTCTGATAAAATAATTAATGACATTTTTTCTACTGTTGAAAAGAAACAAAATGAACAATTTCAAACTTTGAAAGAGAAGGTAAACCCTGACAAAAATATTTTACGTAAGATTGAGAGATTGAGTCATGGAAATGTCAACAAAGAAGAAGATTTCTCTTTAGTAGAAGCTCCGGAAGAAGTGGAATTAATTGAAGCCCCAGAAGAAATTGAATTACTAGAAGAACCATTGTTTGAAGGTGAAGTTGATTCTAACTTAAAGAATGAAGCTAGCGACAAATTAATTCAAGCATTGCTTACTAAACCAAAAGTTGTTAAACCTGAAATTGTTAAACCTGAAATCATTAAACCAGAGCCAAAAATAGAGAAGGTGCTTGTAAAAGAAAAACCAGCCGAGATTAAAATAGTTGAAGAACCAAAAAGAAAAGAAGTTAAAAGTTCTTGGTCGGTTTTGCCTAGTGGTAAGGTTAAAATGGATGATATAAAGAGAGTAAAGACCATGGGTCCAGTAGATGAATTGAAGTATATGGACCTAGCTAATTTCCGTCGTTTAGCCGAAGATCCAAGTGAATCTTTTGAGAAAATTGGACAAAAGTTAAAGGTTTTAGAAAATATTGATTATGGAAAAATGCTAGAAGGAATCAAAGCTTGGAGACAAAATCCAATTAATAAATTGTATTTAAATATTTTTGCTCAAGCTGGAAATGAAGGAAAGAGTGTTAGTCAGATAATAAAAGAAAGAAAGGACGCTGGAAAAGAATATTTAAGCCAGGAAGAAATTAATAGCCTGCTTAAATTTAATAAAAAGATTTCTTTTTAATTAAATGCAACAATTTACTGTCCCACAATTTATTGACGTGGAGCCAAAAATTATTGGCCCCATAACTACTCGGCAGTTTCTAATATTTTTAGGTGCTGCTTTGTTGATTTTCTTGTTCTACAAGATGTTGAACTTCGGTGCTTTTGTGGCGGCTAGTGTCTTGGTGTTTGTTATTTCGGTGGTATTTGCTTTTGTTAAAGTAAACGGTCGTCCTTTCCATTATTTTGTTTTGGTGTTACTCCAATCTTTTAAAAGATCAAGCTTGAGAATTTGGGATCATAAGGCAGCTAACTTTGAAAATAAGGAAGAGAAGGAAATAGAGTATGAGAATGTTTTGCCACCGGAAAAGTATTTTGCTAAAGGAAAATTAGAAGAATTATCACTGATTATTGATAGCAAAGGAAGATATCGGGGAGAGCTAAATTAATAAATTGAAATTTAAGGTAAAAATTGGTATTATAATTAAGTAATTTTTAGATAAAATGGCAGAAAAAAAAGGAAAAAAGAATAGTAATGTTTCTACCCAACAGTATTTGGATATTTTAGAGATAAAAGACGATACTGTGGTAATGCGTGACGGAACTATACGAGCAGTTCTAGGGGTTTCTAGTATCAACTTTTCTTTGAAGAGTGAAGATGAACAGAACGCTATTATTTCTTCTTATATCAGTTTCTTAAATAATATTAATACCCCCATTCAGATTGTAGTTCAATCCAGAGATTTAAATATTGATAATTATTTGGAATATTTAAAAGGTAAAGAAAAAGAACAAACTAATAAATTATTGAAAATACAAACAGCTGAATATATTGAATATATCCAAGAATTGGTGTCTATTGGAAAAATTATGAGTAAAAAGTTTTTTGTGGTTGTTACCTACAGTCCACTGACTGATAAACACAAAGGATTCTTTGCTCAATTATCAGAATCTTTTAAGCCGGCCACAATTTTACGCTTAAAAGAAGCTCGTTTTGCTAAGTATAAAGAAAGCTTATCTCGTCGAGTTGATAGTATTGCTGGTGCTTTGTTTTCTTTGGGAGTTGATGTTAAATTACTTAGCACCCAGGAGTTAATAGAATTGTATTATAATACATATAATCCCGAAACATCTAAAAACCAACCATTGGTTGATATTAATAAAATTCAGGTAGAAAAATAAAAAAATAATAAAAATATACTATGATTGATTTGAAAAAACAATCAAATATCGCTGAGCCAAAGAAGAAAAAGAATATTCTTGAAGAAGAATTACGTCGAGTTGGTATTAATGAAGAAGAGGTTGAGAGCACTAGGGAATTGATTGAAGAAGAAAAGGTTTTTCGTAAAGGAGTTTTATCAGTACGTGATTTAATTTCACCAGCGAGTTTAAAGGTTAACCCAAACTACTTAATTTTAGGACAAAAATTTGTTCGCACTATTTTTGTTATTAGTTATCCTCGTTATATTAGTGTTGGTTGGTTTGCTCCAATTATCAATTTGAATGAATACTTTGATGTTTCTATGTTCTTTTATCCTGTTAAAAGTGCCATAATTTTAAAGCAATTAAAGAACAGAGTAGGTAATTTGGAGGCTCAAATAGTGGCTGATTCAGAAAAAGGTATGCCACGTGATCCGATTCGAGAAACAGCTTTAAAAGATATTGAATATTTACGTGATTCCTTAACACAAGGAACAGAAAAGTTTTTTCAATTTGCTTTATACGTTACTATCTATACCGATAGTTTAGAAAAGTTAGAGCGTTTATCAGATCAAGTAGAAGATATTTTTGGTTCTCGTTTGGTTTTTTCTAAAAGAGGATTTTACCAAGCTGAACAAGGATTTAATTCATCACTACCTTTAGGAAATGATGAGTTATATATTACCTTTAACATGAATTCTTCACCAATTGCTTCATCTTTTCCTTTTATCTCTAGCGAATTAACCAGCGACCGAGGAATTTTATATGGTATTAATAGACATAATAATAGTTTGATATTATTTGATCGTTTTAGTTTGCAAAATGCTAACTCAGTAGTATTTGCTACCTCCGGTGCTGGAAAAAGTTATTGTATTAAATTAGAAGTTTTGCGTTCCTTAATGATGGGTACTGATGTTATCATCATTGACCCGGAGTATGAGTACAAGTATTTAACTGATGCTGTTGGCGGAACATATGTTAACATTTCACTTTCTAGTGAAAGCAAAATTAATCCTTTTGATTTACCACGTTCAGTCGGAGGAGAGGCCAAACCTAAAGATATTATTCGTAGCGCTGTTATCACCCTTAAAGGTTTGGTGCGTTTAATGATTGGAAATTTAAATCATGATGAAGATTCAGTAGTTGATAGAGCTCTACTGGAGACCTATGCTAAAAGCGATATTACTCCTGATTCTGACTTATCTGAGATAGAACCGCCAACTATGTCTGACCTGCAACAAATACTTGATGGCATGGAAGGTGGAGCTGAATTATCACGTCGTTTAAAGAAATATACAGAAGGAACTTTTGCTGGTTTGTTAAATAATCCAACTAACGTCGAAATGAATAATCAATTAATTTGTTTCTCAGTTCGTGATTTGGAAGATGAACTTCGACCTATAGCTATTTATACAATTATTAACTATATATGGAATGTTGTTCGTAGCGAAACCAAGAAAAGAGTTTTAGTTATTGATGAAGCTTGGTGGATGATGCAACATGAAGATTCAGCTAAGTTTATCTTTGCTTTAGTAAAACGTTGTCGTAAATATTATTTAGGGGTTACTACTATTACTCAGGATGTTAATGACTTCTTAACCTCTCCTTATGGTCAGGCGATTGTAACTAACTCATCTTTGCAGATTCTTTTAAAACAATCTCCAGCGGCAATTGATTTGATTCAAAAAACCTTTATGTTAACTGAAGGTGAAAAATATTTATTATTAGAATGTGGAATTGGAGAAGGTATTTTCTTTGCTGGTAACAAACACGTAGCTATTAAAATAGTAGCTTCATATAGTGAAGATCAATTAATTACTTCTGATCCTCGTCAGTTGTTAGAAATAGCGGAAGCTAAAAGAGAATTTGCTAAAAAACAAGAGGAAGAGGAAGCAAATAATATATAATTAAATAAAAAAATATGTTAAGTTCAAGTAAAAAGAAGATTGGTTACATTTTGCTAGCCTTAGCCGTAGTTTTGCTAGCCGTCATTATTTATTTGTTCGTTAAACCAGAAGGAAATTTTCTAAAAAATTTGTTTCAAGGTAAAAACAATGCTCCTTTAACTGAAGAAGAAAAGGAAGCTGAGTTTAACAAAATGATAGAAGAGAGACAAAGCCAAAAGGATTATACCTTTGATGCAGCTACTGAAAACAGTCGAGCTTGGGAAGAAGATGATTTTAAACAAATAGCTCGCTCTTTTGCGGAAAGATTTGGTTCTTTTTCTAATCACTCTGATTATGGAAATATTGAGGACCTACGTAGCCTAATGAGTTCAAAAATGCAAACTTGGGCTGATGATTATGTTTCTAATTTAAGAGAAAATAGAGAGAATTCGGCTGGCTATTATGGTATTACTACTAAAGCTTTGCTAGAGCCAGAAATTATTAATCCAGAAAAGAGTAGCGGAATCGAAGTTTTGGTAAAGACTCAAAGACAAGAAGTTACTGCTACTGGTGAAGATAAAAGTTATGAGCAGGATTTAAAAGTAGTGTTTGTAAATGAAGGCGGTAAATGGTTGGTTGATGGTGCATATTGGCAATAATTTAATATAAAAAAATATGAAAAAAGAAAGTTTGGAACTTAAACCAAAGAAAAAATCTAATATTAAGGGGAAGAAAAATTATTTTGAAATAATTTTTGTAGCTGTTTCTATCTTTTTGTTTTTTGTTTTAATAATCTCAGTTTATTTCTTGAAAGATGCTTTGTATGTTGCCAAAGATGAAGTTGCTTCTGAATTTGTGGAAGAATATCAAGATCAAAAAATATCAGAAAGCATTGATCCTTTCGTGGCTAGTCAAGGCTCCACCTCTACTTTAGATATGGAAAAACCATTAGATAATGGTGTTGATCCAGCTATGGGTCCAGAGAGAGCTAAGGTAAAAATATTTTATTTTTCTGATTTATCTTGTTCTTTTTGTTCAGGTCAAGAAGAAATTATTAAAAAAGTTTATGATAAATTTAACCAAGATGTGCGTATAATATGGAAGGATTATCCCGAGATGAAATCTTTAACCACTTTTTCCTACCAAGCTGCCAGAGCTGTTCGTTGTGCTAATGAACAAGGAAAGTTTTGGGAGTATAAAAGAATGTTGTATCAAAAAGAAGAATATTTTGCTACTTTAAAAGATGGATTATTTTTAGGTTTAGCAGAAGACTTAAAATTGAATATTTCTAATTTTGAGTCTTGTTTAAAAAGTGATAGAACTGACAAAATGATTGAAGAGAATGTTAAGGAAGCTGAAAATTTAGGTGTTTTAGGTATTCCATATATTTATATAAATGATTTGGATGTAGTTGGTAGTGTTGATGAAGAAGAATTAGAAAACTTAGTAGAAAGTGAGTTAGAAAAATAACTTATGCCAGAGAAAATAAAGACAATTTACGAATGCCAAAATTGCGGCGCCCAATTCCCAAAATGGAGTGGGCGTTGTTTGGAGTGTGGTCAATGGGGGACTTTAGTAGCTGATATTAAAGATAGCAAAAAGGCAGAAGAAGAAAATCTTTTAAATAAAATTGGGACAGCTGGAATAACTGATTTAAGCCAATTAAAAAATTCGGAAACCATTAGACTTGTTTCCGGTATTTCTGAAATCGATAGGGTTTTAGGTGGTGGTGTAGTGGCTGGCTCTATTAATTTGCTTAGTGGTGAGCCAGGTGTTGGTAAGTCTACTATCTTGGCTCAAATAGCCAATTCTTTAATTAAAAATAATAATAATTTTAATGATGTTCTATATATCTCGGGCGAAGAATCAGCTAGCCAGGTTCGTTTGCGTTTAGAGCGTTTAAAATGCGATTTAAAGAGTTTTAAATTTATTGGTGAGACTAATTTAGAAAAGATTATTTCAACCGTTTTAAAAGCTAAACCAGCCATGCTTATTGTTGATTCCATTCAAACTATTTATTCAGCCTCAATTTTAAGTGAGGCTGGCAGTGTTAGCCAAATTAGAATGGTGGCTGTGAAGTTTATGGAACTTGCTAAAAAATATGATATTCCAGTTTTTTTGATTGGCCATATTACTAAAGATGGGCAAGTTGCCGGGCCTAAATCTCTAGAGCATATTGTAGATGTAGTTTTGTATTTAGAAAATGATGGTCGTGGTGGCCATTGTGTTTTGCGCTCAGTAAAAAATCGTTTTGGTAGTGTTAATGAAATTGGAGTTTTAGAAATGACTAGTCTAGGATTTGAAGAAGTAAAAAATCCTAGTTTATCTTTTTTAGAAACCGATTTGTCATTAGCTTTTCCTGGTTCAGTTTTTTCTTGTGTGATTGAAGGTCGTCGACCATTTTTAATTAATGTTCAAGCCTTGGTTAGTCGTACCATTTTTGGTTATCCGCAAAGAAAAAGTTCTGGTTTTGATAGCAATCGTTTGCAGGTTTTAACTGCAGTTATTTCCAAGAAGCAAAAATTAGATTTAATGAATCAAGATATTATTTTAAATATTGTTGGTGGTTTTAAAACCAATGATCCGGCTTTAGATTTAGCTGTTTCTCTAGCTGTTATTTCTTCTTTTCTAAATAAGGAATTGGGTGGCAAGAAATTAGTTTTGGGAGAACTAGGTTTGGGTGGGGAACTTCGACCAATTTCTCATTTAGATATGAGACTAAAAGAGGTTGAAAAAATGGGTTTTGATACAGTTATTTTACCTGATATGGCATCAGCCAAAGATAGGGAAAAGCTAATTTCTTCTTACAAAAAGCTTAAGTTCGTTTTTGCAAGAAGTTTAAGTGAGGCTATTAAAACTTTATAATAATTATTTATTTACCACTCTTATCTATTAACGTGTCATTTGGCACGTTTTTTGAAACTTTATAAAGTTATACTAAATTGACAAACTTTATAAAGTTTGCTAATATATACTTATAAGAGAAAATATATGAAAATACAAGAAAAACTAAAAATAATTCAAAATATATCAGGTTTAACACAAACAGAGCTAGCAACTAAGCTAGGGGTATCTTTTGTGGCTTTTAATAATTGGTGGACTGGTAAATCTAAACCTCGAGCTAGCAAAGAAACTTTAATTGATGATTTATATAAAGAATTAACTGGGCAAAAACTTATTCCTGATAGTGTATTGCAAGCTAAAAAGCTTTTATTAAACAAGGAGGCAAAAAAACATAAAAATATTTTGCAGGTTATTATGTCTCGTCCAGATATTTATGATCAGTTTTTATTATCTTTAACTTATCACTCTAATAAAATAGAGGGTTCAACACTATCAGAAAATGAAACAGCTGATATTATGTTTTTAAATAAAGCTTTGCCTAATAAAAGTTTGATTGAACAGTTGGAGGTAAAAAATCATCAAACAGCCTTACAATATTTGTTTAACTCCTTAAATGGCAATGGAAAAATTGATGAAAAATTAATTTTAAAACTTCATGCTATCTTAATGAACGGAATTAGAGATGACGCTGGTTTTTTTAGACGTCATAGTGTCCGCATAGTTGGTTCCAATGTTCCAACAGCCAATTATTTAAAATTGCCTGAATTGATGAAGGAAATAGTTGGTATTATTAACAAAAAAAATAACGACCCAATAAATCTAGTAGCTAGCGTTCATGCTAAATTTGAATCTATTCATCCTTTTTCTGATGGTAACGGCCGAATTGGTCGTTTAATTATGAATGCCATGTTAATTAAAGCTAATTTTGCTCCAGCTATTATTGACCAAAATTCTAAGGGTAAATATTATAATTATTTGAATAAAGCTCAATTAAAAGGGGAGCTTAGCCAATTAGAAGACTTTATTTGTGATGCTATTTTTAATAGTTTTAATATTATATCTTGACCTATTTCTTTATATAATATATACTATTAGCAGTCATACTCTATGACTGCTAATTTGTTTTAAAACTATTAATTATTAATATAAAATATATGTTTAATAAATTTACCAATAAATCACAGGAAGTAATAATTAATGCTCAAGTAATAGCAACTGATTCAGGCCAACAATATATTGAAGGCTTGCATTTGCTTATGGCTTTAATTCAACAAAATGAAAGTTTGGTTAGGGTGGTGCTGGATAAAATGAAGGTTGACCCAGAATTAATTGAAAGCTTAACCATCAATGAAATTAGAAAACTACCTCGGGTAAAAACTGATGCTCTTAATTTTGAATCAGTCCAAGCCGTTCAAGGTACGGGGGAAGTGGCTGCTATTTTTGATCGTTCCAAAAAAGAAGCTGATAGAATGGGTGATGACTTTATTTCCACCGAGCATATTTTTTTAGCTTTAATTGGTGTTAAAACTCCAGCGCAAGATGTATTACTTAGTTTCAATATTGAATATGAAAAAGTTTTAGAAATATTAAAAGAGATTCGTGGTTCACAAAAAATTTCTGATCCTGAACCAGAGAGTAAGTTTAGAACTTTGGAAAAATATACAGTTAATTTAACAGAGTTAGCTCGCCAAGAAAAACTTGATCCGGTTATTGGTCGTGATACTGAGATTAGACGTATTATGCAAGTTCTTCTTCGTCGTACCAAAAATAATCCAGTACTTATTGGTGAGGCAGGAACTGGAAAAACAGCTATCGTTGAAGGTTTAGCTCAGAGAATAGTTAGTGGTGATGTGCCAGAGATGTTGAAGGATAAAGAGGTGGTTTCTTTGGACTTAGGAGCTTTAGTAGCGGGAGCTAAATTTAGAGGAGAATTTGAAGAGCGTTTAAAATCAGTTTTAAAAACAATCAAAACCCAAGAGGGGAAGATAATTCTTTTTATTGATGAACTCCACACATTGGTAGGAACTGGTGCTAGTGAAGGAGCAATGGATGCTTCTAATATGTTAAAGCCAGCTCTAGCTAGAGGAGAACTTCGAACTATTGGTGCTACTACTACCAAGGAATATCAAAAATATATTGAAAAAGATGCTGCTCTAGAACGTCGTTTCCAACCAATTTATGTAGCCGAACCAACCATTGAAGATACTATTTCTATACTACGTGGTATTAAGGAAAAATATGAGGTTCACCATGGTGTTAGAATAACGGATGAGGCTTTGATAGCAGCAGCTAAATTATCTAGTCGTTATATCTCTGATCGTTTCTTGCCGGATAAAGCGGTAGATTTAGTAGATGAAGCTACATCTGCTCTGCGTATGGAAATTGATTCTATGCCAGAAGAATTGGATAATATGAAAAGAGAAATTAAGAGACTGGAGATAGTGAAGGCGGGAATAGTTTCAACTGAAGGAAATAATTCTCTTAAAAAAACTAAGTTGAATAAAGAGTTGGAAGAATTAAAAGAGAAAGCTAACCAATTAGAGATTCATTGGACTAACGAAAAAGAAGTTATTTCTAAAATTAGAGAATCAAAGAGAAAAATGGACGAGTTAAAGATGGAGGCTGATATTACTGAACGTCGAGGTGATGATTTAACCAAAGTCGCTGAGATTCGTTATGCCCTTATTCCACAATTAGAAAAAGAAATAAAAAAACAACAGGAGACTTTATTAAAGATTCAAAAGAAAGGACAACATATTCTGAAAGAAGAGGTTGATGAAGAAGACATTGCTAGGGTAGTGGCTCGTTGGACTGGTATTCCAGTTAACAAAATGCTTGAAGGAGAAATCCAAAAACTAGCCCGAGCTGAGGAAGAATTAAGTAAGTCAGTTATTGGTCAAGAAGAGGCTATTAAGGCAGTTTCTAACGCTATTCGTCGTAGTCGAGCCGGTATTAACGAAGAGAAAAAGCCGATAGGCTCTTTCTTGTTTGTCGGTCCAACTGGTGTTGGTAAGACAGAATTAGCTAAAACCATTGCTAAATTTATGTTTAACGATGAAAATGCTTTGGTTCGCTTCGATATGAGTGAATTTATGGAACGTCATAGCGTGGCTAAACTAATTGGCTCACCTCCAGGATATATTGGCCATGATGATGGTGGACAATTAACTGATAGAATTCGTCGTCGCCCTTATAGTGTTATCTTATTTGATGAAATTGAAAAGGCTCATCCAGAAACTTTTAATATTCTATTACAAATATTAGACGATGGAGTATTAACTGACTCTAAAGGTAGAAAGGTTAATTTCAAAAATACTATCATTATTATGACTTCTAATTTGGGCAATGAGGTTATTAAGCAATATTCTATCGGTTTTTCTAGCGGGGAAAACGAAGAGCAGAATAATAAGCTACGTCAAGAAGAAATGAAGGAAAAAATTGATACTGTTTTGCGCGATTATTTTAAGTTAGAGTTTTTAAACAGAATTGATGAGATTGTTATATTTAAAAACTTGAGTAAAGATAATTTAGAACAGATTATTGATTTAGAATTATTGAAACTGGAGAACCGTTTAAAGAATAAAAATATTGCCGTCAAGATTAGCTCTAAGGTTAAAAAGTATCTAGCGGAAAAGGGTTATGATCCAACCTTTGGTGCTAGACCTTTGAAAAGAGTTATCCAAAATATAATATTAGATGAGTTATCTTTAAATATTATTGAAGGTAAGGTCAAGGATGGAGATAAGGTTATGCTGGATTTAGGCGTCAAAGACAATATCTTAGTTTCGGTTAAATAGGACTACTATAAAAGAGAAAGCTGATTTTTGCCAAAATCAGCTTTTTTTGTTATTATATTAATAGAAAAATATATAAATATAAGGCTAAAAATTCAATATGAATAGCAATTTTTTCTTTTTTTTAAGCAAAATTACGGTCCAGGTTTTATGGGACATCGCTTTCTTTCCTCTATGGTGGTATAGTTTGGGATTATTTCGTTTTCTTAATGATTTAAAAGTATTTTTAAAAGAACGATGGTTAGTTGTCGGGGCTGGTGTTTGGTTAAAAAATATTTTTACCCCCATGTATGGTCAAAGCGATATTGTTAGTCGCTTAATTAGTTTTGTTATTCGTTTTATTCAAGTTATTGTTCGTTTTGTTATTTTCTCAGTCTTCTTAGCTTTAGCTATAGTTGCCTTTATTATTTGGATTTTATTGCCACCAGTAGTACTTTATTTAATCTTTCAAAAACTTTTTTAATTATTTTATATGAGCAAAAATTTAAGGGAAAATATTATTTTGCATGAAGGTGATTTTGCTAAAGATGACAAGGGTAAGGTTTTAGCAATTTATTTTTGCCGAGCCTTGTCTTTTGATTTTCGTTTAAAAAAATCTTTAATTATATTACGCCGTTTAAAAAGAAAAGTTGATCAAGTGATAAACATAGTAGCCTATGTTTTGGCAATTGCTGGTTTGCTTTGTTTTATTTTCTGGCTTTATTCAAATATTGATTCAATTATTATTAATCCTAGAAATCTACTTTTCTTTTATCAAAGTACCAGTAGCCTAATTTTAGCTTTTTTAATTTCCTTAATTTTTGACATGTTTATTATTTATCGCCTTAGTCAGCAACGAGCAGCTTTGGAAAGAATTAAGACCCTAATTCCTATAAAAAGATTAGAAGGTGTGGCTGATTTAAAGAAATTACCAAAATTAGATATATCCAATTCTTTGGATGATGAAATGACAGTTATATTAGAAAATGCTTATCTTTTGGCAACAAAATTAAAACAAAAAGAAGTTAGTACTATTCACCTTTTTTGGTCCTTGCTTCATTCTCCTAGAATTTCTAATTTATTAGTTAGATTAAATGTTGATATTCATGGCTTGGTGGTAGTATTAAAAAAATATTTATTAGATCAAAGTAAGGTAAAATCAGGTGGCGAAAAAACTGTTTTGTCAGAACATGTGCAAGAAATATTATTATCAGCTTTTAGTGATGCTTATTCTAATAATCAAGAAAGCGTTTCAGTACTAAATGTTGTTTTGTTCTGCTATCACAAAAACCCAACTTTACAAGAAATTCTTTATGATATAGAAATTTCACAAAACAAAATTGAAAATGCGGTGAAGTGGTTTAGTATCAATGATAAGATGCGAAGGGATTATAAAATATTTAGAAAGATGGCTCGCTTAAAACCAAGTGGAAATATGAACCGTTCCTATACTGCTATTGCGACCCCCACAATTGATCACTTCTCGCGTGATTTAACCGCCATGGCTAAATATGGTTATTTCGAGGCTTGTGTATCTAGAGATAAAGAAATAAGACAAGTTTTTGAAGCTTTGGAAAGTGGACAGACTGGCGTATTGTTAGTCGGTCATCAAGGAGTTGGTAAAAGAACTATCATTGAAGGTATTGCTCAGTTAATGGTTAAAGAAGAAGTACCTAGATTCTTAAAAGATAGACGCTTAGTAGAGCTTGATGTTTCTCGTTTGGTTTCCGGAGCTTCTCCAGTTCAAGCACAGGAGAGAATGTTGTCAGTAATAAATGAAATGCAGAAATCAAGAAATATTGTTTTGTTTATTGAAAATATTGAAAATATTATGGGCATTGCTTCTGGTAGTCAAGAGAGTTTAGAATTATCTGAGGTTTTAGCTGAAACTCTAAGTCGCCAAGGAGTCTATTGTCTAGCCACTGTTAGTAGCGAAAATTATTCTCATTATATTGAAGGCCGAGCTCTTGGTAATACTATGTCTTTGGTTAAAGTTTTGGAACCAAGTAAAGATGACGCTATTTGTATGGTAGAGAGTAAGATAGCTTGGATTGAAAATAAATATGGAGTTTATTTTGATTACAGCTCCATTGAAGAGACTGTTGATATGTCAGCTAAATATATTAATGACAAATTTTTACCAGAAAAGGCCGTTGAGGTAATAAAGGCAGCGGCAGTGAAGATGTCTAAGTTAGCGCAAAAAGATCCTCATAAAAAGATTTGTACTAAAAATGATATTGCTGAAGTAATTAGTGATATTACTGGTATCTTAGTTTCTAAAGTTACCGAATCAGAGAGTGAAAGATTAATTAATCTTGAAAAAAATATTCACGAAAGAATGATTGGTCAAGAAGAAGCGGTCTCAGCTGTTGCTGGTTCACTTCGTCGAGCTCGAGCTGAAATTAGAGAAGGTAATCGCCCTATTGCTAGTTTCTTGTTCTTAGGCCCCACTGGTGTTGGTAAAACAGAATTAGCTAAAACTGTGTCTGATATTTATTTTGGTGATGAGAAATATATGATTCGCTTAGATATGAGTGAATACCAATTAGCTGATAGTGTAAGAAAAATGATTGGTGATGTCGATGGTACTTTTGGTTATCTAACAGAAGCTGTCAGAAAAAAACCTTTTTCTTTAATTTTGTTTGATGAAATTGAAAAAGCTCATCCTGATATTTTAAATTTGTTTTTACAAATTTTAGATGACGGTCGTTTGACTGATGGACAGGGAAGAACTATTAATTTTACCAATTCTATTATTATCGCCACTTCTAATGCTGGTGCTCTATTTATTCAACAAGCAGTAAAGGACAATATGGAAATGGCTGTTATTAAACAAGAATTAATTGATGAACATTTAAATAAAGTAATGCGTCCCGAACTTATCAACCGTTTTGATGGTATTATTGTCTTTAAACCTTTGACTTTAGATAATGTTTTGTCTATTGCTAAGTTGATGATTAAAAAAATGTCTAAGAACTTAGCCGGCAAAGGAATTAATTTATTATCAGATGATGCTGGGTTGCTTAAATTGGCTAAGGCCGGTTACGATCCTAAATTTGGTGCCCGTCCTTTAAGAAGATTATTGCAGGACAAGATTGAAAATGAAATTGCTAATCTAATCTTATCTAAACAAATTGGTCGTCGTGATACCGTAGTGATAGATCACGAGGGAGCTTTGGAAGTTATCAAAGCTAAACGTTTATAATAAAATTATGACTTATACTCTAGCTTTTTTGTTTGCTCTAGCTGTATCAATGATATTTACAGTACTAGTTCGCAAACTGGCTTTTAAATTAAATATTTTAGATGAACCGAACTCAGATCGGAAGATTCATAAAAAAGCTATTCCACTTTTGGGTGGTGTAGCAATTTTCTTTGCCTATTTTTTATCACTATTTTTATTTAAAAAATATTTATTAGTGGGTGATTTAAGTTTGCATCATTGGTTGGGTTTTTTTGCTGGCGCCATTTTTTTATTATTAGGTGGAGTCTTGGATGATAAGTATAATTTAAGTCCTAAGCTACAAATAATTTGGCCGATTCTTGCTTCTTTGGCTGTGGTTTTAGGCGGAGTCAATATTGAAAAGATATCTGGCTTAAATGGTAGTTTTATTTTTTTCCCTTTTTGGATAAGTTCAGCTTTTATTTTTTTATGGCTTTTGGGCATGACTTATACTACTAAATTACTTGATGGCTTGGATGGTTTAGCCTCTGGTGTTTCAGCTATTGGTGCTCTAATTATATTTCTTTTTACTATCACTACTAAATACTATCAACCAGATATTGCTTTAGCTTCTCTATTATTTTTTGCAGTGTTGCTTGGCTTCTTAATTTTTAATTTTAACCCAGCTAAAATATTTCTAGGGGAGAGTGGTTCATTGCTCATTGGTTATATTTTGGGAGTTTTAGCTATTATCTCTGGCGGAAAAATTGCTATTGCTCTTTTGGTTATTGGTTTGCCAGCTCTTGATGTTTTATGGACTATTATTCGTCGTTTAATGTCTGGCAAAAATCCTTTCCGTTCTTCTGATAGAAAACACTTACATCATCGGTTAATAGATTTAGGTTTGAGTCAAAGACAGGCGGTTTTGTCTTTCTATGCGGTCTCAGGTTTTTTTGGTTTAAGTGCTTTATTTTTGCAGAGTCGAGGTAAAATTTGGGCTTTAGCTTTATTATTTTTGTTGATGGTTGGTATTATTATTTTCTTTTATCTATTAGATAAAAAGAAAAAGAAATTATTATTACATATTTGTTGTGCTCCTTGTGGCGCTTATTTAATTTCAGAAAAATTATTAAAGAATTTTTCTTTAACCCTTTATTTTGCTAATTCTAACATTGATAGTTTAGAGGAATATGAAAAGCGTCTATTTTGGGTGAAGGAATTAGCAAAAAAATATAATTTACCACTTGAGGTGGAGGCATATAATCATACTTCATGGCTGGATTCTATTAGGGGTTTAGAAAAGGAGCCAGAAAGAGGTTCTCGTTGTCATAAATGTTACCAGCTTCGCTTAGAAAAGACAGCTGTTTTGGCTAAAGAAAAGGGTATAGAATTGTTCTATACCACTCTGGTTACTAGTCCCTACAAAGATTTAGAAAAGATTAAGGAATTAGGCAATAATTTGGCTAAAAAGCATCAAATTAGTTTTTTAAATTTAGAATTTGATAGAGATGAAATGTATCAAGCTTCGGTAAAAATGGCTAAGGACAGCGGTTTTTACAGACAAAAATACTGTGGTTGTGAGTTCTAAATTGGTTGACTAATAGGTGAAAATAAGATAAGATAAATTGAATATAAATAATTAAATAATAATAACAGAATGAATATTACAGAATTAGCTCGAGCTTTAAGAGTTTCTCCTTTTGAACTACGTCAATTATTGCCGCAGATGGGTTTTAATATTGGTCAAAAGGCTATTAAGGTTGATAAGGTAATTGCTAAAAAGATTATTAAAAATTGGGCTATGTTTATGGCTCAAATAGAAAAACAGAGAGAGCTGGATGAAGCTTTGAGAAAAGAACAGGAAGCTAATACTGTAAAGGAAATAAAAAAAGTAGAGATTGGAAAATTTGTTGTAGTTAAAGATTTAGCTACCATTGCTGACATACCAGTCAATTCAGTTTTAAAAGAATTAATGAAGAATGGCGTTTTTGTTTCTATGAATGAAAAAATTGATTTTGATTCAGCTGCCATTATTGGGGCCGGTTTAAATTTGGAAGTAGTTTTAAAAGAAAACGACGAACAAGTAGCTACAACTAGCGGTAAAGAGTTATTAGCTGAAGCTATTAGAAATGAAAAAGACGGTGATTTAGTAGAACGTCCTCCGGTCATTGTTGTGATGGGTCACGTTGATCATGGGAAAACTAAATTACTTGATGCTATCAGAACTACTAATGTTGTGGCGGGTGAATCTGGTGGTATTACTCAACATATTGGTGCTTATCAAGTAGTTCGTAAAGATCAAAAAATTACTTTTATTGATACTCCGGGTCATGAAGCTTTCACTGCTATGCGTTCTCGTGGAGCTAAAGTGGCTGATATTGCAATTTTAGTGGTAGCCGCTGATGATGGGGTAAAACCACAAACAGTTGAAGCTTTCCGTATTATTGAAGCTTCTAAAATTCCTTTTATTGTGGCTATTAACAAAATCGATAAAGAAGAAGCTGATATTAATAAAACTAAACAAGAATTATCTAGTAAGCTTAATGTTATTCCAGAAGATTGGGGCGGAAAGACAGTTTGTGTCCCAGTTTCTGCTTTAAATAATATTGGTATTGATGAAATATTGGATATGGTTCTTTTAACTGCTGAATTAGAAGCTGGTAATTTAAAAGCCAACCCTAATGCCTTGGCTATTGGTACTATTGTTGAATCTAGTGTTGATAAAGGAGCTGGTCCAGTAGCTACCATTTTGGTGCAAAACGGAACTTTAAATATTGGTGATCAACTTTGTTTTAATGGTGTTATCTATGGAAAAGTTAAGGCTTTAAAGAATTATAAAGGAGAGAGTATTGAATCAGCTGGTCCTTCAACTCCAGCTCGAGTTTTAGGTTTAAAAACTTTACCAGAGGTAGGAGATATTTTAGAAGTTGGTGATGGAGAAAAAGTAAAATTAAAGAAAATTATTTCAAAAAATCATGCTGACCAACAAGCTAGCTCTGGTTCTGAAATTGAAGATGATTCTTTAAAATTAAATTTAATCATCAAATCAGATTTCTTGGGTTCAGCTGAAGCTATTGAAGAATCTTTAATGAAGATTAATACTAAAAAGATTAAGGTAAAAATAATTTATAAAGGTTTAGGTAATATTGGTGAAGGTGATATTAAAAGAGCTGAAGATTCCAATGCCCAAATTGTTGGCTTTAATACCAGAGTCCAAACTCAAGTGGAAGATTTAGTTAGAGAAAAGGGAATTAAGATTAATACTTTTAGTATTATTTACGACTTAATTAAATATGTAAAGAATGAAATGAAAGCTATGTATAAGCCGGAAATTGTTCGTAAAGATTTAGGTAAATTAAAAGTTTTAGCAATATTTAGAACAGAAAATAATTCACAAATTATTGGTGGCAAGGTTCTTGAGGGCGCTATTGAAAATAATGTGCCATTAGAAATTTGGCGTGATAATAATTTTATTGATAAAGGAAAAATTAGTAAACTCCAAGAAGCTAAACAGGATGTGGTAAAGGTAGAGGCTGGCCAAGAGTGTGGAGTAAAATATGAAGGTCGTCCGATTGTTCAAGTAGGTGATATTTTAAGCTTCTATAAAGAAGAAGAGCTAGAGAGTGACTTATAAAATTTGATTGTTGATATAAAAAAATAGGTGACCTTTCACCTATTTTTAACATATAGCATTGTATTATGATTTCTGAACAAACTGAAAAATTTAAAAATATTTGGCAGAAGATTTCTTTAGCTAAGAATATTTTGTTAGTTTCTCATTTAAACCCCGATATTGATGCTATTGCTTCTTTAGGGGCAATGATTGAAATTGTTAAAAGGGAAGGAAAAAACTATCTAGCTTTTGCTAAAGGAAAGAGACAAGATAATTATTTTTTACCCAATGAGGAAGAAATTATTTCTGATACCGATCAATTATTTAAAACAGCTTCCGAGTTATTTAATAACGGAGAAGAATTAAAAGAAAATTTTCTTTCAGTTTTTGATTTGATGATTGTGCTTGATTGTGGCTCTTTAGATAGAACCACTTTAGCTGATTATGTTGGCAATATTAAATATTTAATGTTAGACACTTTTATAATAGAGATAGATCATCATGTACCGACCAAAACTTATGCCGATATTGAGATTAAGGAATCACTAGCTTCAACCACGGAAGTTCTTTTTCATTTTGTAAAAAACAATAATATTACCATTAACAAAAATTTAGCTAATTGTTTATTGGCAGGACTGCTAACTGACACAGCTAATTTTTTGTATCCTTCGGTTAGTAGTTCAACCATGAGTATTGCTTCAGAATTAATGGCTTATGGTGCTCAGTTTCCTAAACTATTGAATAATACCTGGAGAAATAAAAACTTTTCCGAAATGAAACTATGGGGTTTAGCTTTAGATAATTTAAAAATTAATCATCGATATAATCTTGCCTATTCCATTCTACCTTATGATGAATTAAAAATGTTTAATGATCATTTTGGTCCTTGGGGGGTAGAAGTTTTTTCTGACATTGTTGGTTTTCTTAGCAACCTTTCGGAGGCTAGTATCGTAATGCTACTTCGAGAGGAAGAGAAAGGGAAGATAAAAGGTAGTTTTAGAGCTGGTATCTCAGATGAAAACGTTGATGTAAATAAATTGGCTGGTATTTTTGGTGGTGGTGGACATACCAAGGCTGCTGGTTTTGTGGTTGATGGGGAAATAGAGAGAACCAGTCATGGATTTAAAATAGTTTAATAATATTTAGGTAAATTAAAAAAAGGCTTCTCGTTGAGAAGCCTTTTGTGTTTTTTGGAATTTTATTATTGATAAACAACGATAGAAACTCCTTGTCCAGCCGGAGTTGGATTAGCAAATTTGCTATTACTAATTTCATTAATAGCCGGAACAAAATCTGAGTCATCATTTCCTACTCCCCATTGAGTTGTTACAACCTGTGTTGCGGTACTTGTTGGGAAAGTTTGGATACAATATTTGTAATTGTTGTTTTCGTTTACACTGAAAGCAGCTCTATAAATCCAAGAGCCATTGTTTACTTTGTATCTAACAGTGTATGTGCTTGAATTTGTCCGAAAATATATTTTGTTTCCAGACCATCTAACCTGATAGTTGTGATAAGCGTCGTCCCCGTAATTTCCAGGTATAGATTCTGTTGAGGCAGCATTGGTTAACAACAAAGTATTGTTGTAAGTTCGAAGTTCCCAATAGTTTCCATTTTGTACTACTTTAAATCCAAAATAGGAATGAGAGTCGGAATAGGGAATGCCTGTGCCGTTATACAAAATACTTGGTGGATTTCCATAAGCTGGAGTTAGCCAATTATTTTGTGGCATGTAACGAACATTAAATTCAACATAAGATCCATTTGTTTTAGGAAAACTTATTTGGAACATTAATGAATCATTAATTTTGGTTACAGTTCCAGTGGTCCATCCGTTTGCATCAATTCTTTTTACATAGTCGAACAAAGTCGAACTAATGTTTCCCCACTGGCTGATATTTGCCCTGACTTTTACGGTCACGTTGTCAGTGCCAACGTTAAGATCATAAAGCCTGATAGGAAAAGTATTTTCAGTGCTTGGTGGAGGAGGAGCTTGATTTCCTGAATTAACTGTTATGTTACTAAAGCTAGCATTCCCAATATTTATATTGGTAACATTTAATGAATAAATTCCATGAGGAAATTTATACGGAATTCCATTTACTTGATTAGCCTGAAGAAGTCCTAAAGTCCCTTGGGTAATTGAAAAATTGCCAATAGCTATAGTGTCACCTTCGGTTGGTACTAAATAAAATAAAGTGTTGTAAAGGGAATCAGTATAGATAGTTTGTCCGGAAACAATTTCTCCTTTTTCTCCTTTAGCTCCAGTGGAGTAAAACAATTTTACAGTTGTGGCGTTCGGATTGTTTGGATGGTTGGGTTTAACCGGAAAATCATATTCCTTGTTGCAACTGTTCATTAATGTAATTCCTAGAATTACGGTTAATAATAAAATCAATTTTTTCATTTTTCTTAATTTTTTTCGGGTTTGTTTTAATATATATTTTTTTAATTTAAGTTTATTTGTCTTTTAAATCTAGATAATATCCAAACTTAAAAGACAAAT
>CAYTEZ010000009.1:11664-20823 GCA_964437025.1 uncultured Gammaproteobacteria bacterium | reverse complement strand
CTGTAGCAATTAATGGGGCTATAGACCACATTAGCCAAGACACTCTATTTGGCTTTGCCTTTCCTCTAACAACATCCCTACCATAAGAGAAAACACCAATTAATTGCAATGCCGCTCCAACAAAAACTAAATACTTAAGCATAATTTAAATTTAATTATAGTTTTAACTAACAAATTTTTTAAAATTTTCTAAATCTTCTTTAGATCCTAAAATATAAATATTACCGATATTAAATATTGCTATCTCAGAGATTGAGTCATTGTTTTCTCCCATGTTTCTATGGACTATAACCCCATCATAGTTACTATATAATTCATTATAATAATCTTCATAACCTTTCTTATTTTGACAAAAAGTTTCATCAATTTTTTTAGCAAAATATTTTTCTAAATTATTATAATCACTTAAATCTCCCTTCATATCGAAATGATATGGATTTCTAATATTTATTAATGCTTTAACAATAACATCTCCATATATAGATCTTTGATCTGGAGTAAAATAGAAACCTTTCCCGTAAAAACCAAAATTACCTGAATTTTCTGATATTTTACTTTCATCAAATTGATCGAAATTATTTTGTGTTCCATGATAAACAATATCTCTAATTTTACTCTCAGGAAATATAGTTTCTAAATATTTAGCATATTGTTCTTTAGTTCCAATATTGGCTAATTCTGGATTTTGTTCAAATAGAAAATCAAGACCCTCTTTAAATGCGAGCTCTTTCTTACCTTCTTGTTTTTGTTCAATTTTTTGTGAAATATTATTAGAAAATTTTTCCATATTATTTTATATTTATTTAAATAATAAGTTACTTATCTATTAATCCTCCGATATAACTTGCTTCGTAGACACAAACATTGTTCTTGTAAATCTTTTCTGTGCCAGAAAATTTTTCTACACTACCGGAAAAATTGTTTTTATAGACCCAATCCCCTTCTTCATATATTTGAGGTCCTCGATATGGCATTTCCAGTGTATTATTTGACAAAGCTTTCATTAAAATATTATAAACCTCACTATTAACACCACTGTAAACCAAACCATAATAAACCATCATCCATATTGGTTTATTTTTTAGAAAAACAACCTCTCTCCCACCATAAGGCTCACCGCCAAAATAATTATCATGCAAACTATAATCTCCATCAACGAACCTAATACTATGAGAGCCATCTTCTTCTTTTTCTCTTTTTGATTCATCGCCAGAAGCATAGGTTGCTCGACTAGCTTTGTATATAAATTGTTTTAATAATTCATTGTTCATAAGTTTTTCTTAAAATTTTGTTTTTTCGTCTAGAATTAACTACTCATCTACCTCTCCAGATTTTTTAAACCAGGCCTTTAAAAATTTTTAAAGCTTCCTTTTGATTATCTAAATACATTGAAGAAATTGCTTCATCAAGATCTAGCCATACCAACTCATTATCATCCTCGGTTTCGATATCTAAAAATTTATCAATTTCACAAGTAAAAAAATGACCAATACTTTTGATATCAATATTTAAAGTTTTGGAGAGAAAATAATAGTCACCCGAGGCAAAGCAATTTAATTTGCAAACAACAGCTCCAATTTCTTCCAAACATTCCCTTTTCAAACATTCAGTTAAAGATTCACCTTTTTCTTGACCACCACCTGGTAAAAAATATCCATTTTGAGTTCTTACGGTTGCCACCAAACCATCAGCATTTTTAATAATTCCATAAGCGCCGGGTCTTCTTGTGTAGTTTTTAGATTTATCAGGCTTATTTATTGAAAATTTTATCATATTATTTTTGGATATTTGGTTTCTATAATTTTATTTAATACCATACTCTTCCGTTAATGGAGAGCTAGAAAAATACGATAGGACATCAAATCTTTCATCTCTTAATTCAATCATCTCAAAGTTTTCTCTAATTATAAGTAAAAAATGTTGAGAGTCAGATAAGTATTTGTTTTTAAAAGATTGATAGTCTTTTAGGGTAAAATCAGCATCGCCACGTTGCGGATGGGTCGCATATGGTTTGCGAATCTTAATCAACCAAAGAGGTCCGGCAACAGTTTTAATGGGATTTATTAATTTATATAAAGGACCGGTTGGTGTATTATCAACAATCATTCCTAATTTTGCTGCTTCTAAATTTAGTTTCTCAAATTCATCTTCACTCTGACAAAAAATAGCAGAATAATTAATTCTAGCATTCTCATCAGACAAATAAAGACTATTAAGCTCTAGAGTCCTTAAAACTATATATCGAACAATTTCTTCTATTATATTCATATATTAACATTTAATTAAATTGTTTTTGCGGAGAAAGTGGGACGTAGTTGGAACCGTTTTAACTTTTTACTCTAATGATTTTTCTACTAACTCCTTTACTTCTCTGTCAGAAAAATTTATCTGAACTACTAACTTCTGGGCCTCAGGAGAAAGCCGTTTATACATAAATCTAATTTTTTCAACTGTCCTTTCTTGTCCGTTCCTCTTTAAGTAAGATGGAATATTATAATCAAAATAAGCTAAACTATCAGCATTCATTAAGATATCAGATTCATCATCTCCGCCCACTTCATGGTTTTCTACTAAATGCTTCACCTTGGTAATAATTTCTTCTGAATACTTATGTTTTTGTAAAATATCGGCGATAAAAATAGCCGATCTTAAAGCATGATCTTTTTTAAATTCATTAATTTTTGAATAATCAGATAAATCTTTTTCTGTTATTCCAGTTATTGCCCTGTCTATATCATGGGATAAAGCAGCTATTTTTAAAGCTTCATCAGCGTCTGGCTTTAACTCTAATACCCATTTTAAAACTAATTGCGCATGAACAAGTTCAAAATCCAAAGGAGACTTTGGCAAAATTGATTCTATCTCTTCTTTTACTGCATTAAATTTTTTCATATATCATTTATTAATATGCTTTAATTATAACATATCTTTCCAAAGTGACAAACTCCCTATCAAAAATAGCCCTAAATTTGGGCTATTTAAATCTGCGGAGAGAGTGGGACGTAGTTGGAATTGGGATGTTTTAAAAATATAATAAATATTAACATTACTTATTCCCTTCACACATTTCTTGCTCTGTCATAATTCCTAGTTGATATTTTTGAGTATCATTATTAAAGAAAGGAATAACTAGAAACGAAGCTGTTTTAGTTTTTATATTAATTTCTGTCGGCGTTTTAATATTGTTCAAAAAATTAAATAAATCATCATATGTATTTATTTTAACATCGTCAACAGAAACTATAACATCATTTACAGAAATTTTAACATTTTTTAAAGGAGAACCATCGGCAATCTCAGTTATTTTTAATCCGCAAGGTATTAGCTTGCTATGATACTGTTGATACCCTTGGTTTACGGACGACCAAAACAAAGAAACAGGATTAATTAACAAAAATATTATTATTATAATAATATTTATTCTTCTAATGCCATTTTTATATAAATAATAAACTAACGCGCTAAATGGGTATAATATTATTGCCTGATATAATATTCCTAAAACAACTGAAAAACTTAAAATATTTACTTGTTTATAATCATTGAAAGCATTAAATGCTTCACCATGAGAAATATAAAAAATTAACAAGATAAAAATAACTGAGATTATTAAACTAATCAAAATATTGTATTTATTTGGCTTAAAGACAATATAATAGATATTTTTTGTCCTAACAGCTTTTACACCAGAATAAATACTAAAGATCGTAAATATTAAAAAGGAAATTAAAAATATTTGCTTGACCAACATTGAGCTTCCATTAGAAATATTAAAAATTGAGATTATAGCGAATAATGATAAATAGCTAATAAAAAATCCCATTAGTACTCCCAACAAAATTTTTATTTTTGCATTTAATTTCATAAATTTATATATACTTTAAAAAAATTATAATTACAGAGAAATTAGGACGTAGTTAAAATAATAATATTTGTTATATTAAGATTGTGTCATAAAAAGTTCCTAGTTTCTAGTCTACCAGGAACTATAGCAATCTTAAACTTGATTTTTGTCAGCGGAGAGAGTGGGATATAGTTGGAACAACATTATTTCTTTTTTACCAACATATTTCTTCCCCTTAATATTTGATTCTGACAATCTTGAGCTAAAAACCCTGATTTAATAATAACTTTTTTATTAGCTCTCTTTGCTACATCAACTAGGGGTATAAATAATGACTGTTTTTTTTCTTGAGAACAACCATAATATATTTCTTTAATTCCGGATCTAATCATAGCAGAAGCACACATAGAACAAGGTTCAGAATTTATAAAAACCTTTATTCCATCAAATTTAACCGTCTTAAGTCTTTTAGCCATCTTTCTTAACAAATTAATTTCGGCATGAGCGGTTGGATCACAATTAGAATCAACTGTATTATAAGATTTAGCAATAATATTTCCTTCTTTATCAACAGCCAAACAACCAAAAGGAGCGTTACCAGAGGCAATAGCTTTTTCAGCTTCATTTTGTGCTAGTTTAATATATTTTTCTATATCCGTTTTTTTCATATATCTATATTATCATATTATTCAAAAATAATAAATTACCTATAAAAAATAACCCTTAAACTGGGCTATTTGAATCTGCGAAGAGATTGGGACGTAGTTGAAACGATAATTTTGTAAAATTATTTATCCTAAGCCTCTTTTTTTAAATAATCACTTAAAATTTGAATAGCTTTGTAAAAAGCTTTTCCTCTATGATTAATACTAATAAGGTCTTCAGGATTAAATTCGGCATTAGTTTTTTGATAATTAAAATCTTTAGCTAAAATTATTGGAGCATAACCAAAACTCTTATCGCCCTTCGGCTCTAGAGCAACTTTAGCCTCCCAGATTCCCGAAACAGTATCTACAAACTTTGTTTGCGGATCATAAATAGCAACTGTACAATTATAATAACAATCCCTTTTATCGAAAGGAATTCCATCCATTTCTTTCAGTACTTTTAAATAATTATCCTCGTCAGTTCCGCTGTCTGAATAGCGAGCTGAAAGAACACCTGGTCGACCATCTAAAGCATCTACACAAAGACCGCTGTCATCCGCCAGAGTAATCATGTTTAAAACATCACCGGCGACAATAGCCTTAATCAGAGCATTTCCTTCAAAACTCTTTGCATTTTCAACAATATTTAAATTTTCTAATTGATCAGGAAAATCAAACAAAAATTTAACATCAAAATTTGTATTCTGAAAAATTTTTTTTATTTCCTCAGCCTTACCTTTGTTGGCAGTGGCTATTAAAATATTTTTATTAACTGTCATAAATTTACAATTTAAATAAATTTATTTGATTATAACACAAGCTGTTTCAAAATTCAATTTTCCCTAACAAAAAACAGTCCTAATATTAGAACTGTTTCAATCTGCGGAGAGTAAGAGATTCGAACTCTTGATACCTTGCGGTATACACGCTTTCCAAGCGTGCGCACTAGACCACTATGCGAACTCTCCTTAAATTATTTCCTGTCTTGACTAAGCAAGTTACTCTGTTCTAAATTTCTGTTAATTATCGCCTCCATTCCCAAAAGACTTTCTCCATTACTATTAACAACATCCTGGAATTGTCTAGCGCCAGAGACAATCTCCTGCCCCACAAAAATGGTAGGAGAACCATAAACACCAAAATTTTCTGCTTCTTTACTATAGGCTTCAATTTCTGGTAAATATTTTTCTGAATTTAAACAGGTGTTTATCTTAGTCTCATCTAATTTTAAATCACTAACATATTTAGAAAAATCAGCTTCGGATAAAGCTTCACTTTCAACCTTGTTTAATAATAAATCTCTCATTTCAAAAAACTTGTTTTGTTCTCCAGCACATCGAGCTAAAAGATAGGCTGATTCTGAACTAGGAAAGCTTTTATTAACTACTGGTCGAAAAGCTATGCGTACTTTATCAGAAAACTTTTCCTTAATCAAGCCAAGAGTTTTATTAAACTGGACTGAATACAAATCAGATAAATCTTCATAGACAATAATATCTAAACGAGCTTTTTTTTCACCCCAAACAAAATCATTTTCATCAATTGGACGCAAATCTTTGGCTGGAACCCAAGAATTCATATCAATTGCACCACGATTGTCATTTAACAATGTTTCTTCTTCACTTAAATGTTTAGTGTAATTTTTAGAAAAAAAGAAAACTACGAAGATAAAAATAGCAACTAAGGCTATTAAAGAAAAAGCTAAAACTTTTTTTAAATTTAACATATTTTAAAAGTTAATTTTAGGAAACTTTTTATGATAATCAGTTTTTGTTTGAAAAACTTTGGCTACCTCAAGTATTAAATCATCTTGAAACTTATCCCCTATTATCTGTAAACCATAAGGTAAGCCATTACTAAATCCAGCTGGTAAAGATAGGGCTGGAAGACCGGCTAGTGACGAACCGGTAAGGAAAATGTCTTCTAAATACATCTTAACTGGATCATTTGACTGTTCACCAATCTTGAAAGCAGTATGAGCTGAGGTTGGGGTGATAATAATATCAACCTTAGAAAAAGTTTTAGAAAATTCTCGACAAATCTTTTCTTTCACTGCCATCGCTTTTTTGTAGTAGGCATCAAAATAACCAGAACTTAAGGCATAGGTGCCCAGCATTATTCTTCGTTTAGCTTCTGGACCAAAACCATCTCCCCTATTCTTTAAATAGATTTCACTCAAGGTTTCTTCTGAGCCTCCCTTTGGTTTAAAAGCAAAACTATGACCATATCTAATACCATCAAAACGAGCTAAATTAGAACTAAGTTCTGATGGAGTAATGATATAATACACTGGGATAGAATATTTATTATATGGCAAAGAAATATTTTTAATTTCAGCTCCCAATGATTTAAATAATTTAACAGCCTCTAATATTCCATTTTTAATATCACTTTCCACTCCCTCCTCTAAAAATTCTTTTACAACCCCAATTCTCAAACCTTTAAGACTTTTGGAATTAATCTTTATGCCTTCCTTCTTCTTTTCTTTGTCCAAACTAGTTAAATCAAATTCATCAGCTCCAATTAAGTATTTTAAAACAACTTTGGCATCCTCCGCTGTTTTTGTTAAAGGACCAATAACATCAGTAGAAGAAGTCATAGATATTAAGCCAAAGCGAGAAACACTGCCATAGCTTGGTTTTAGACCTAAAACATTACAAAAACTAGCTGGCTGACGAATAGAGCCTCCAGTATCTGATCCTAGAGCAAAAACACAAAGATCAGCCGCCACTGCAGAAGCTGAACCACCCGAAGAGCCACCTGGAACTCTTTCTCTGTCCCAAGGATTTCTTGTGGTAAAAAAAGCAGAATTCTCAGTTGAAGCACCATGGGCAAATTCATCTAAATTAGTTTTTCCCAAAAGAACAGCTCCAGCTTCTTTTAATTTCTTTACCACGGTAGCGTCGTAGGGGGCAATATAGTCAGCTAGCATTTTAGAAGCAGCTGTTGTTTTTTTATCCTTAGCTAAAATATTATCTTTTAATAAATATGGGATACCTAGTAAATCACCTTTTTCTCCTTTAACTAAACGGGAGTCTGCTAACTTAGCCTCCGCTAAAGCTTCTTTTTCAAAAACACTAATACAAGTTTTAAGTTCTTTATCTAGCTTAGAAATTCTTTTTAAATAAAAATCTGTTAACTCTAATGAGCTAACTTTTTTTTCATCCAATAACCTTCGAGCTTCTTTAATTGTTAGATTTTCTAAATTCATATATAGATTACAAAACTCTTTGAACTTTAACTTGTCCATCGCTCATTTCTTTAACTTGTCCTAAAGCAGTTTTTTTCTCTCCTTCATCCCAATCCTTTATAACATCTTCTCTTTTTCTATTACAATGAGAAAGATTTAGACCTAAAACTTCTAAATCGTCACTATCTGCTTTTTTTAAAGTATCAATATGTTTTAAAATAGAAGAAAGTTGTTCTTGGTATTTTAAAATTTCAGCTTCGCTTAAATCTAAACGAGCCAAACTAGCAATTTTTTGGATTTCTTCTCTACTTATTGACATATTATTTTATCATTTTTAAAAACTCAGCTTCATTTAGCATCTTTACCCCTAATTCTCTAGCCTTTTCTTCCTTGCTTCCCGGATTTTCCCCAACAATTAAATAATCTAATTTAGCAGAAACTGCTGGCAAAACCTTTCCTCCGAGCTCCTTTATTTTAGCTTTTGCCTCGTCCCTTGTCAAACCAGAAAGAGTACCAGTCAAAACAAATGTTTTGTCAAAAACCTTAGAATTAGATTGTTTCATTAAAGCCTCTCTTTCTTTAAGTGGATCTTTAACTATTAACTTAACCTTAAAATCATTTAACTTACTCAAAATATTTAAATTATGCTGATCTTTAAAATATGAAACAATACTAGAAGAAACCTTTGGTCCAAAATCATCAATTTCCGACAAAGCTTCTTCCTTTAACTTCTTAGCTTCAGAAACAAAAGCAAAAACGCTAAGCAAGGTACCTTTTTTGGATAAATTAAAACTAAGATAATTAGCCAAAGCCCCAGCTGACTCTTCACCAATATGTCTAATACCTAAAGCAAAGATAAAGCGAGCCAAAGGAATTTCTGTTTTAGCTGATACCGCTGAGAGTAAATTATCAGCTGACTTTTCAGCAAAACGCTCTAAGCTTAATAGGCTTTCTTTTTTCAAACCATAGATATCAGCAAAATCATGAATTAAACCTTCATTTAATAATTGTTCAGCTACCTTTGGTCCAATATTTTCAATATCTAAGGCATCTTTAGAAACAAAATGAGTTATCTGACGCAAGTTAACAGCAAAGCAACGAGGATTAGAACAACGGACAGCTACCTCATCTCCAACCTTCACTACCTCACTTTCACAATTAGGACAGACCTTTGGTGTACAAATTTTTTGTTCAGAGCCATCTCTTAAGTTTTTCAAAACAGAAACTATCTTAGGAATAACATCACCAGCCCTTTCAATAACTACTGTATCCCCAATCTTTATATCTAATCTCTTAATCTCGTCCATGTTATGTAATGTTGCCCTGGATATAACTACACCCAACAAACTAACTGGATCAAGTACTGCCGTTGGGGTTAAAATACCAGTTCTGCCAACCTGCCAAATAACATCACGGATAATGGTAGTTCCCTGTTCAGCTGAAAATTTATACGCCATAGCGTAACGTGGAGCCTTACC
>CAYTEZ010000009.1:0-11564 GCA_964437025.1 uncultured Gammaproteobacteria bacterium | reverse complement strand
ATAAGGTCATAGGCATAAAAAACGAGCTTTCTTTCAGCCGATAATCTAGGATCTAATTGACGAAGCGAACCAGCCGCCCCATTTCTAGTATTAGCTAGAAGTGGTTTTTTCTCAGCTTGGTATTTTAAATTTAATTTGGTTAATGTCTTTTTAGTCATAATAGCCTCCCCTCGCACTTCAATCCAAGCTGAGTTTAAATACTCTAAAACCTTATCGCTATCTAAACCTATTTTTTTCAAATCTTTTTTTTCCGGAATAATGAGCTCTAAAGGAATAGTTTCAATTGTCTTAATATTTGAAGTAATATTTTCCCCTATCTTTCCATCACCTCGGCTAGCACCCTCCATTAAAGCCCCTTTATAATACTTTAAATTAACGGCCAGACCATCAAGCTTTAATTCACAATAATACTGCCAATTATTTTTAGCTGGCAAAATTTGCCCGTATAAAAAACGATTATTTCTCTCTTGCCACGCTGTCATATCCTCTGGTGAAAAAGCATCAAAAAGAGATATCATTGGAGTTAAATGAGTTGATTTTTCAAACTTATCCAAAGCCTTCCCCCCAACTCTTTGAGTGGGAGAATCTAAGGTAACAAACTCCGGAAATTGTTGTTCTAATTTAAATAATTCATTCTTCAGTCCATCCAGAGCCGACTCACTCATAGTCTCTTTATCTAAAACATGATAATTATATCGATGAATATTTATTTCCCTCTTTAACTTTTCTATTCTATTTTTAGCCTGTGTTTTATCCATAAATTAATTTTTTATACAACGAACTGAAAAGGCATATGGTTTGGAATCCAGAGCCTCAAGGAATGTTTGATTAGTATAATACAAACCTAAATCATAGGCGCTGGCACCACTTTGAGTAGATGACCACATAGCAACCGAATAACCAGCAGTGGTAAAAGCAGCTGTTGGATTTTTGTAACCAGAAGAAAACAAATTAAAACCGCTAGCGTTGTTAGTAGTTGGTGTATTACCAACAGTACAAGCAGTAGCATAGGTAGCCCAAGTAGATGTAGCTGCTAGTGATTTTCCGACATAGTTAGTAGTGCCAGAACATTTGTATGTCGCACTAGAATTTAAATATGTTTTTAAGGTTGTAAAATTAGCTCTACTTGGAACATGCCAACCAGAAGGACAAATACCTTGTGCCCCTTCAGTAGTTGTGGCGTTCATAGCCGCACTCCATTGATATAATCTTCCATAATTAGCACAAGTACTATCATTGGGGGTATAGCAACCACACCAACCAGTATCAGTACTATTGGTCCAAGTTTTAGTAGAACAACCATTATCATAATTTAAATTTTCTTTAAACCAACATTGAGTTCCAATCTGAACGGTTTTGTATTCCCTGTCTTGATAAGTACAATTTGTACCGCAAACAGTTCCGCTAGAACAAGGATTAAAAACATTTCGTCTCACACAACGCAATTTAAATTCTGACGCCTTATCAGCATACGAAGATGCTCCCGTTGACATCTTTATATACCCCGCCATAGTTGGGGTAGTTGAACCCTGTTCAGTTGAAACCCAATAATCATCACCACTAACCGCTTGAAGATTAAAATATGAAAAAGCTGAATTGCTTCTTAAAGCTGCTAGTTCATTAGTAGCTGGCAGATACCAATCGGAATAACCATTAACAACTAAATCATCACAATATTTAGCTGCTTCTAAATAGGTATTAGTTTGAGGCACTAATGTTGTTATATTAGTTTTTCCATTGTCTACATTAGATGCCCCTTTATATGTAATTGTACCACCACTAGAACTATCTTTTATACAACGAACGGAAAAACCCCCAATTGTCGAATCGAAATCAACAATAAATTTAGTATTATCATAGGACAGTTTGCGACTTTCGGCCAGAGAATTAGGAGGTAAAGAAGACAAAAATGATGTGCTATAACTCATATCAGTAAAAGTACCATCTATATAATAGCGGTAACCAGCTGCCAAGGCTGTAAAACCAGAACTATTGGTTGCTCCACCCATACCTGAATATAACCAAGTAGTTTCTCCTATTTGTTTTAATTTTCCTCCAGCGGCATAATCTCCACCTAAATATGTTGATAATGTAGCGAATTCAGCTGATGTTGGTATATGCCAACCTGTAGGACAGGCACCTTGGAGACCCTCAGTTCCAGTAGTGCTAGAAGTAGCTACAGCTCCGTACCAATTATATAACACCCCATAGGTTTGATAGTTGGCCGTAGCTTTAGCAGCTGCGACATCTGTTCCAGTATAGCCATAGACTCCATAGGCTGGGATCGCAGCATTTCCATAGCTAACAAAATCAGTATTTGTTTGAACTGATGGAAGGTAAGCTAGATTTTCAGCAAACCAACATTGAGTACCTATTTGGACCGTGGAGTATTGTTGAGAGTCTCGGGAGTCGTTTAGAGTATTTCCGCAAACAAAAGTATCAGGAACTGTTGTGTCCCATTGAAAGTTAACCGTATCAGCCGTAGAAAAGGTATTAGAACAATTAGCCCCACTAACATCACAACCTGAAGGACTAATTGACAAAGAAGAAGTGGCGGTCTTTAATAATTTTCCACCACCGCAAATAGATCCATTTTGACAAGAAGCTAAACAGTCTTCTTCAATATTAATACAATCAATCTCCAAAGAGACATCTACATTCTTGTATTCCCCAACTGCGTAAAAAGTTTTTTCTCCACCATTATTAACACAATTAATAGTATAGGAAGAGCCATCATTTAAAGTTTTTTGAAACATATTACTAGCGCAGTTACCGGCAAAATCATAATTATTTTTCATAGCTTCATACAAAGCTTTATCCTTCCCAGCTAAAGCTGCATAACGCGCCTTTAAATTATTAGAAACATCGACACTTTTAGAGGTGTTAATAAACACCAAATAACCAGAACCAAAAGCTAAAATAAAAACAACAAAAAAGACCAACATTAAGACTATCATAGCTCCAGCTGGTTTCTTCTTATTTATTAAATTTTTGAAAAAATTAAAAAATTTCATATATTAATAATTAACTGATACACTAGTTTGCATATAGGTATAATTTCCTGGTTCATCAAGTGGCTCGGCTTTCACTAATATAGTTATTATCGGTTGTCCAGTACTAATATTATCCTCAGCCTCAAAAGTTAAGGCTAAAACTTTAGTTTTATCAGAAGTTATAGCTTGATCAGCATAAGTTTCATGCCAATTAGTCTTGATAGTATTACCATCAAGATAGAAACCAAGACATTTGCCATCCTTGATATATGAAACACTGCTGGTAGCAATAGAAAAAAACTTACCAACAGTCGAGGAGCAAGTTACGCCATCACCAATCCCTGCTAAACGTAAATTATTACTAGCTACTTGCATAAAATATTCTAAATCAGATTGAACATAAGTCTCACCTGTAACATTTTCCTGACTACGTAAAACATTAATATATATTCGGCTTACCACTAAAATCAAAACTATAAAAATAGCAACTGAAACCAAAACTTCAATTAGAGTAAACGCTGATTTTTCTTTTTTATTAAAAAGAAGGGTCATATAAAATTGTATTTATTTTATAATTAAAAACATTACCTCGACTTTTCCATTGCACCCAAGATTCTATTTCCGTTACCTCCCCCGTAGTACTAGCTGTAATTAAACGACTAAAAATAGAATTGGGAAAGCTACTGTTATGTAAATAAAAACCAGTAGAAGTACTCTGTTGCAGTACAGCAGTATCAATAGAAGTAGTAGTTGTAGCTAAAAGAGTACTATAATCTAATTTATACAAATGCACTCCATTACCAGCCGATCCCGATCCAGTCCAATTATCATAAGAACTACTAGCAATAATATTAGTATCACGAATATTTTTCATAATATCAGCTCCCTCGTTAGCTAAAAACATAGCTGTACCCAATTCTTTTTTTGCTTGTTGGAAATAAGCGCTACGAACAGCCAAAGATAATGCGGCCATAATACCAACTGAAGCAATAAAAAGAATCATAATCACCTCCAATAAAGAAAAAGCTGTTTTTTTTACTTGAATGTTCTTTGCCATATTATTAATTCTTTATACAACGAACGGAATAACTATTATATTTAGAACTCGTAGTTATGCTAACGGTAGCGTTATCAGGAAACAAACCCAAATAATAAGCTGCCGATACACTTCCCTGAGTTGACAACCAAGAAAAATGACCTCCGTTCATATAAGTAAAAGTAATATTGTCTTTTCTACCAGACGCAGGAATATTAAAAGCAGCAGCATTATTTGTTGATTGGTTATTTCCGACAGCACAAGTATTGGCGCTAGAGTTCCAACCAGAGGTGGTACTCATAGCCTTAGCAATATAGGTACTTGATCCAGAACAACGATATGCCACATTAGCCCCTATAGCGTTATTTAAAGTAGTTTGTTCGGCCGAACTAGGAACGTGCCATCCGGTAGGACAAATACCCTGAGCTCCCTCAGTAGTGGAAGAGGCCATAGCGGCGCTCCATTGATATAGCTTTCCATAAGTTGTGCAATTACTAGAATTATTACTATAACAACCACACCAACCAGTATCAGTAGAGCTAGTAGAAGGCTTAGTAGAACACCCATTGTCATAATTCATATTTTTTGTCATCCAACACTGAGTTCCGATTTGGACCGTTGAATATTGTTGACCATCTCTTGGATCACTTATTGGCAAACCACAATACCACTCTAAATCATTACAAGAAGAACCAGCCGCGCAAAAAGAACAACAAGCAACACTAGAATCATTACAAGAACAACTAGCATTATCTATTAAATAACCTGGTTGAAATACAACCACTTTTCCAATATTAAAATGCTTATCACTGATCTCAACTCGCCATTCTAAATAATTTAAAGCAGCACTATCAGAATCATATACCACCATTTCCCCTGAACCAGGAGCAAACAAAGCAGTAACCGTAGCAATGGCAAAAGAATTTCTGAAAGTTAAACCACTAGGCAAAACAATTTCCTTCCCGCCATAAACAGCATCCATTTCACCACTGTCAGGCAAATAATTACCATTTAAATCAGCAAATAAATATATCTTTTGATTAGTAGAAGAAAAATTCATACCCCAATAGGTTGGAATTACTCCATTATATGGCTTACTATTTAAAGCATAACTTTGAGCTAACTTTAGATTTTGCTGAATTAAAGTTTGAGAATTAACTAAATCAGTTGTACTGTAACCCACATTATAATTAGCAATAATAATTGAAGAAAGTAGTCCTACAATAAAAAGGACTATCATCATTTCTATTAAAGTAAAAGCTTTTTTAAATCCTTGTAAAAAATCTTCACCCAGCTTAATCATCTTTAATCTATCTTTTTCTACTTCATCGGTATAACCAACTAAATGCAATAATCCGTGGACAAGAATAAAATCAAACTCTTGTAATACTCGACGACCACTTTCTTTAGCTTGTCTTTCAATTTGAGCAAAGCTAATAATAATTTCATTTAGTTCAGGAAATGACAACACATCAGTAGTCTTGTCTTTACCTCGATAAATAGAGTTTATTTCCTTCATCTTAGCATCAGAAACTATAGCCAAAGAAATTTCAGTTTCTGGCTTAATCTTATACTTCTTAAAAAAAGCCTGAGCGATATCATCTACCCTCTTTTTGCTAACTTTCTTTTTAGTTAAATTCCTTAACTCAATCATATCTTAATTTAAAAACGTAATAATAATCGAACCCTTCTAACTATATTATACAACATATAGACCCCTCTTTTAAAGACCAGGTCAAAAGTCCCAGGATAAACATAAATACTGCCAGCAAACCCCTTTTTAAAGCGCGAAACTCCGGGCCATTTTTTATCATCTACCCCATAAAAATCATAGTAATTATACCCTGCTCCTTTAGCCATTTTAATCATTTCCCATTGCAATAGATAAGGGGCCATTAATTCTCGATTCTCATTAGCGGAAGCTCCGTGTAAATATGTAACCGTCTTATCATAAAAAGAAAAGAGACCAGCTGAGAGTAATATTCCATCTTTTCTAGCTTCAACTAATCGAATAAATTCTCCGTCTACTAAATCGCTATAATATTTCTGGCTGTGGATAAAAAATTTATCCCTCTTAGCAGTTAAAGAAATTAAATTATAGAAATCAGAAAAATGTTTTTCATAATTAGGATTCTCTTTACTTAAACTAGAAACAACAACCCCCTTCTTCTGGGCTAATCTAATATTATATCTAGTCTTCTGGGCCATTTTTTTCAAAAGATCATCTTCTGTTAAAGACAAATCCAGAAAAGAGGTTGAAGCTGGCTGGATATTTTTACTCTTTCTCACTACTGATGAATTAGAAAAAGCAAAATTAGAAAATTTTTCATCAATTGGTTCTAAGCGGACAAACAAAATATTTTTTTCTTTAAATTCATTCTGCATGGTTGACATAAAATCCTGCCAAAAATCACCTTGATAATTACCAAAACACAATGGACCTCGAGGCAAATACAAATACTTACCAAAAAAAGGAAGGCTCTTGCAAATTGCTAGAAAAAAACCAACAACCTTTTCGTCTTGGTATATTGCTTTCAAAAAAACGCCTGAGCTCGACTTCTCCTGGATACTGGCCCACTTGTCTGTTTGCAAGAAAGGCCAAGCCGGAAAAGAAGCTAAGGCATTAAAATCTTTTTGAAAAGCCAAAAAATCTTTTGCTTGTAAATCTATAATCTTCATGAAATCTAAAATTAAATTTTCTAAAACTGACTAGCAACATTATACATTGGCAAGATAACAGCTGCTACCATAATACCTACACCCAAACCCATAATCACCATAATTACTGGTTCAATAATAGCATTTAAGTTAGCCAACTTGTTGCCTACTTCCTTGTCATAAAATTTAGCAGTTTCCTCTAAAACTTCATCTAAACGACCACTACGCTCACCCACTGACATCATTTCTGGTATCATCTTAGGAACATATTCACTTCTCTCAAGAACGGAAACGATAGATCCTCCCTCGTTAATATTTTCTACGGTTTCTACTAAAATATCACGATAAACAGAATTACGAACGATATCACCAACTATTTCCAAACTCTTTGTGACAGAGACTCCACCTTTTAGTAGGGTGCCAAAAGACCTGCAAAAACGAACTAAATAAATCAACTGAAAAATTGAACCCAATAGTGGCATTTTTACATAAAAAACATCCCGAGCCCTTTTTCCAGTAGTGGTTTTGAAAAAATATCTTAAACCAAAAATTAAAATTACTATAAATATACCAAGATAAATATAATAATTACGTAAAAAATTGGTAAAGGCAATAACGATTCTAGTAGATAATGGCAAAGTAGCTCCAGTTTCTTCTAAAATCTTTGTTAATTCCGGTAAAACAAAGAAAATAAAAACAAAACCCACAATAGTTAAACCAACCATAATAAAGGCTGGATAAATTAAAGCTCCTTTAAACTTTTTTGTTAAATCATAATCTTTTTCAATTTCATCTGACAAATATTTTAATATCTCATCCAATTTACCAGAAGTTTCACCCGCCTTGATAACGTTGCAATAGAATTCAGAAAAAACTTTTGGATGTTTTTTCAAAGCATCAGATAAAAAAGATCCGTTATCAACATCATAAGCAACCTCAGAAAGAATAACCTTAAAACTAATATTGCTAGTTTGTTCAATAATAACTGATAAAGCCTCAACGATAGGAACGTTGGACATAATCATAATTGAAAATTGACGAGAAAAAATGATTAAATCTTTGGAACGAACTGGATTAAAAAGAGAGGCCATTTTAAATTCTAAATCACCGGAAGATTCTTTTAAAAAGTATACCTCTAAACCTTTGCGATTTAATGACTTAACAGCTTCGTTTTCATCAATAGTAACAATAGTACCACTTTTAGTTTTACCATCACGAGATTTTGCTTTGTAAGAAAAAATAGCCATATATTTAAATTATGCTTCAATAACACGTAAAACTTCCTCTAGTGTAGTTAAACCTCGAAGTATTTTCATATAACCGTCTTGGCGTAAAGAAATAAACTCTTGACTAGATTTAACTACATTAATATCTAGATGTTTAATATCATTCATAATAGCTCGCTTTAAATTTTCATCTAACTCAATTACTTCTCCTAAAGCAACTCGATCTAAATAACCGGTCTTTTGACAACGAGCACAACCAACTGGTTCATAAACTTTCAAATTATCAATTGAACCAGCCTCTTTTAATTCTGGAATTTCTTTAGCTAGACGATCTTCTTTTAAACCAACAAACTCTTCCTTAGCTTCTTTAATAATTTGTGCTTTTAGTTCAGCTGTTGCCTCTTTCTTACAATATGGACACAAGCGACGAGATAATCTTTGAGCTAGAATCATACGTAAAATAGAAGTCAAAAGAATTGGTTCAACTTTCATGTCTAATAGACGGAAAATTGTACTCAAAGCATCATTGGTATGCAAAGTTGATAGCACTAAGTGACCAGTAAGTCCAGCATGAACCGACAATTCAGCTGTTTCTTCATCACGAATTTCTCCCACCATAATAATATCAGGATCTTGACGAACTAAAGAACGAAGACCAGTAGCAAAAGAATAACCAATTTTTGGTCTAATCTGAGACTGATTAACTCCTTTCATTTGATACTCAATCGGGTCTTCTAGGGTAGAAATATTTACTCCCTCTTTATTTAAAATATTAATAATTGAATACAAGGTTGTAGTTTTACCACTTCCAGTAGGCCCAGTAGAAAGAATAATTCCATTGGTCTTTTTAATATTTTTTTTAAATACTTCCAAAATATGTTGATTAAAGCCTAATTCTTCTAAACTAATAATACCCTTTACTGTATCCAAAACACGCATAACAATTTTTTCCAAGCCAACACCAATTGGCAAGGTAGAAATACGAAAGTCAATTTCACGGCCATCAAAGATTAAAACTATTCTGCCATCTTGAGGAACACGAGTTTCATCAAGTTTCATCTTAGCTAAAACCTTAATTCTGGCTACAACTGAATTATGAATATTTTTTGGTAAGAATAAAGCATTCTTCAAAATACCATCAACTCGATAACGAACACGGCTTTCATTTTCGTATGGTTCAATATGAATATCAGAAGCTCTGCTATCAACTGCATTACGAATAATAACTGACACGATTTTAGCAATCGGAGCTGACTCATCATCTTCAGCTACATCTAAAACATCTGGTTCATCCCCTTTTTTAAATTCTAAAGAATCCTCTTCTTCTTTTAATTTAACCTCTAAAGCTAAAGAAATTTCTTCTTCAATTTTTTTATACTGTTTAAAAGCTGAATTCAAACTAATTTTGGAAATAACAAAATATTCCACCTCTAACTTTTTTTGTTTACCCAAAAAGTTAATAGCTTCCATAGCTTTCAAATCTGGGTCAACTAAACCAACCTGCATTTTTTCTTTATCAAAATAAAAACAGACCGCCTTATAATTTTCTGCTAATTCGGGATTAATTAAATTTAAAGCTTCCTTGGTAATATTCTCATCAACCAAATTTTTATACGGTAAATTAAGCATCTGAGCTTTTATCTCAGTAAACTTTTCTGGACCAATCATTTTTTCTTTAACCACAAACTCACCCAAATCAAAAGAAACGTCTTTTTTTTGTAAAAGACTTTCGATTTCATTTATATCCTTAGAAGAAAGCAGTTCTTTCTCTTTCAACAACAAAAAAAGTTTATCATTATTAAGCATATTTTTTTTAATCACATTTTAAAAAGAAGGAGCAAAAGGATTTTGATTGCCAATCTCAAACTCAGATTTTTCTTCATCATCTACAGGCTCACCAGTTTCCCCATCTATAATCTTAATATCATCTGGCAATTCTAAACCAGTAGTATCAACTTTAAAATCCTTTAAATTATTAAATTTTTCAGTTTCAAGCACACTCAAATCCAATGATTTGCCTCCACTAACATTAGCATTTCTAGTTCGATTAATAATTTCTTCTGGTGTCTCCAAAGCAGCATCTAACTTAAAATAGGCCATAAACTGGGAATTATAAGCAAAGAAAGTAATATTAGCCATTAATAAGATTAGAAGTAATACTATTAACAAAACTCTGTATAAATTATTCATATATAATAAAATTATTTATTATAATAAGTCATTAGCCCAATATTTAAAGTATTGTTGGCTGGGGAAAAATCTAAAGAATAAACATCTATAATTTTTAAATTATTTTCTAAAATATTTAACAAACTTTTAACTTTTGGATAATCAATATTAACTAACTCTAAATTAATTACCCAAACACCAATAGTTGTTGGCAAACTGGAAATCTTTTCTTGATAAGCTGGTAAGCTAGCCACCTTTTCTTCAGTTGTAGCTCTCTTAGTTCCTTTCTCGGCCTTAACTGTTTCAGCACTAGGATCAAAAATATTAATAGAATTAATTTTAAAACCATTCTGAATCAAGAAATAAGTTACTTCAGTAAATAAATCATCTCGAGTGTAAGCATCCGGAACCATTTTCTTTATCTTATAAACATTTTCTGGACTAACTTCTGAAAATTCAGCAATCAAACTTTTGTAATTCTGTAAATTATTATATTCCCTAATAAACTCAGTCTTCTTTTGTTCAATTACTTGGTTAGAGGCGCCAGAAGCTTCCTTAAATTTTGGAAGGATTAAAAAATAAAAAGAAGCACCAATAAAAATCAGAATGAATATAAAAACCATTACCTTAAAATTAGCATTCAAAAATTTATTGGTAGCATTTCTTTTCTTTTTTGAATCTAAATTATCCTGATCCTTCTTAATCACTTGCAAACCATTTTTAAAACCATTATTTGTCTCTAACATAAAAATTATTTATTCAAAATACTTTTGTTTAAAATAAACTTCAAATTGAAATTAACCTTAGTTTTGGTAGTAGTTGCCCCGCTTCCTTCAATTGAAGCAGCCTCATTGATTATTTGTTCATCTGAAACTTCAGCTAAACTAATATTGGAATCGGTTAATAAAACTTTGGATTGATAAGAAATAGCCCGAACATCATTAGTGGTAGCTGGTAAAGTATAAGTGCCTGAAAGATTTCCAGAAAAACTATTGTAATAAACATTCTTCAAGGTATTTTTTTCTAAGAAAGAAAAAAGATTAGTCCAATAAATATGTTGACTTAAAACATTAGAAGATGTCAGTAAACGATTTTTAAAAGCATTGGAAGTTTCATAATCGCCTTTGATTTTTTCCATCTCTCCTTTAATATAAGTGATTTCTCTTTCCAAATAATGTGAGTTTTCTACTTCTCGACTTTCTCCCCACCAAGATAAAAATAAATAGGTTTCTAAAATTAAAATAAAAGCAATCACAAACAAAGCAAAGGCTCCGGGAAGATCCTTTTTCCATTCAAATTTTATCTCCACCTCATCCTTAATCAAATCAGTTTCTAAAACGTTCAGGCTATCACCTTTCTTTTCTTTCTTCTTAAACAAATCAGAAAAAAGGCCTGGCTTCTTAGGAAGTGTTTGTAATTTATTCTCTATTTCCATATACCTATATTATATAATATTTTTTCAAAAAATAAAAATATTTATTC
>CAYTEZ010000008.1:0-21082 GCA_964437025.1 uncultured Gammaproteobacteria bacterium | reverse complement strand
TGGCTAGATCACACGGCTTCGGGTCTTATGCGTTCGACAAACGGGCTATTAACCCTCGCTTTCACTACGGCTTCCCCAGCACCTTTGCGCCGAAACAATCTTATGCAACTAAGATCTAAACTGAATTAAATTTTTTAGTCGCTTAAGTAATGCTTCAGCAAAAAGGTGCTGGGTTAACCAAGCCGCACACAATAAACTCGTTGGCTCATTCTTCAATAGGCACGCTGTCATCCCGATTTGCATCGGGACTCCAACTGCTTGTAAGTATACGGTTTCAGGTACTATTTCACCTCCCTCACCGGGATGCTTTTCACCTTTCCCTCACGGTACTAGTTCACTATCGATCATAAAAAGTATTTAGCCTTGGATCATAGTCGACCCAGATTCATACGGGATTTCACGAGTCCCGCACTACTTAAGAACAATCATATTGAAGTAATATTTTTTTTACCTACGGGGCTATCACCGTCTCTGGCTGAGCTTTCCAGCTCATTTGATTAAAAATATTATTTATGACTTCAACTCGTTTAGTCTAAGAAACGAACACGACCGTCTTGCAACTCCCTATAAACATGTGGGCTTAGACCCTTCTACAACATCTCATTCACAAAAGCAAAATCAATTGTTGCGCAGTTTATAAAGTTTAGGCTCTTCCCCTTTCGCTCGCCACTACTAAGGGAATCATTATTATTATCTTTTCCTCCGGCTACTAAGATGTTTCAGTTCACCGGGTGCTCCCCCTCGCTAACGCGAGGGCATCCTGTCTTCAACAGGATAGGTTTCCCCATTCGGAAATCTCCGGATCAAAGGTTACTTGCCACCTCCCCGAAGCTTATCGCAGGCTGTTACGTCCTTCATCGTCTTTTTATGTCAAGGCATCCACCGTATACTCTTAACGAGATTTTCTCACATTTTTGACTTTAAATTCAAAAATTTTTTGATTCTAAAATTTTATTGTTGAAATTGCGTAAAACAATAAAATTGTCATTCTATTATTAAAGTTCATTTAAATATTAATTTCTAAACACCATCCGAAAATGTTGTTTAAATTTTTAATATCTAATTTTCAAAAAGACAAAATATTTTACAAAAAGAAAAAACCGCACTAAAGCGGTCATCAAAAAAGCCCAACAAGACTTTTGACCGCTAAATCTTATTAGATGAATAATTATAAATAGTTAAGACTATTTTCTTGTAAATAGGGTTTGTCATAGACTGGTTAGAATTATAAAGTATTTTATAAAAGATGTCAACACCCATAAAACCCCCTAAAAATAAGGGGAAAATGCCCAAATATTTTAGCTATTTTTTATAAATATTTTAAATTAAATTAATTTATAAAATTATATAATTTTTTATATTTTTAATTTATCTTTTATGAGCAAAAGAAGGACTAAAAAAATCAAAATACTCCTTATTCTCCTGGCAACATTCTCTAGTATTTTTTATTTCACCTTAAGCTACTATCAAGAAACAAAAAAACAAGAGCTAAACGTTTCCTTTATCAACTGCCTGCAAGCTGATGCTATTTTTTTCAGAACTCCCTACGGCCAACAAATAATTATTGACTTCGGTAGCGAGCAAGGCCTAAAAGATTTAAGTCAAAGAATCCCTTGGTGGAATAAGACTATTGATTTGATAATTATTACCCATCCACATGACGATCACATAGCTGGAATAAAATCGATAATAGAAAGATATGAGGTAAAAAATATTATGTACACTGGAGTTATGGCTGAGTCTCCCATATATCTAGATCTATTAAAAACTATTAAAGAGAAAAACATTCCTCTATCTATTCCTCAACCTCAACAAAAGATAAGCTTTGGCGAGTCTTGCGATTTAGATATAATATATCCCATAAAAAGCCTAACTAATAAAGAAGTACCAAATTTAAATAATAGCTCTATTGTTTCTAGACTAGATTGTGCTGAAACATCTTTTTTGTTTACTGGTGATGCTGAAGTTGAAGAAGAAAATGAAATACTCCAAACTAATACCAATCTTCGAAGTGACGTCTTAAAGGTTGGCCATCATGGTTCTATAACTTCTAGCCAACTTGATTTCTTAAATCGGGTACAAGGAAAAATTGCCATAATTATGGTTGGACAAAATAATTCTTTTGGCCATCCCAGTTTAAGAACTATTGAAAAATTAAAGCGACTAAACTACCAGGTGTTTAGAACTGATATAGACGGAACAATTGATATTATAAAAAACAAATCTGGTTTAACTATCAAAAAACAGGGTATCTAACCCTGTTCTTTCTATACTTTTTATTTTCTAGTTAAAAGCTAAATTATTATTTAAGAAATGTTGAGCAGTTTCCGAGCTAATTATTTGTCTTTCATATAAATCTTTAACACTGCGCTCAAAGCTAATCATACCTTCGCTGGAATGAGTATTGATAACATTCTTAATTTGATTAATCTTTTGTTCTCTAATTAAGTTAGCAATCGCTGGATTATTAATTAATAATTCTCTAATAGCCACACGACCACCAGAAACTTTTGGAACTAATACTTGAGAAATAACAGCTGACAGGATTAGAGATAATTGTGACTTAATTTGATTTTGTTGATAGGGTGGAAAAATATCAATAATACGATCAATAGTTTGAGCAGCATTACAAGTATGCAGTGTAGCTAAAACTAAATGACCAGTCTCAGCTAAGGTAATGGCAGTTGAAATTGTTTCTAAATCACGCATTTCTCCAACCATGATAACATTAGGATCCTGACGCAAAACATGTTTTAAACCACTGGTAAAATTTGGCATATCAGTTCCCAATTGTCTTTGGGTTATAATACTCTTATCCGACTTAAATAAAAACTCTATTGGATCTTCTAAGGTAACAACATTACAGCTACGGCTTTTATTTATATAATCGATCATAGCCGCTAGTGAAGTAGATTTACCACAACCAGTTGGACCAGTAAGTAATATTAAACCTTGATTAGCATTAAGTAAGCTCTTAACCTTTTCCGGCATATCAATATCTTCCAAGGTTGGATTAATTTCAGGAATAATTCTAGCCACCATTTTGAAATGGCCTCTTTCATAAGACAGGTTAATTCTAAAACGAGCACCATCAAATTGATGAGAAATATCATAATCTTTCTCTCGATAAAATCTCTCTAGTTGATCTTCATTTAAAATTTCTTTAATTAATTTATGGATACTACTGGAGGTAATAATTCTTGCATCATCTAATAAATCATCAGTACAAGAAAAGGCACCTTTTTTTGGCTTGGCGTCTAACTTGTCAACAATCTTTTCTAATTGATTTTTTCCTTGGCTTAACTTCATTTCACCAACAGAAACCAATGGGATAACATTATTTGATTCATCGATAACAAAAAGCTCCCCATCAATTCTAACGACCGGGGCTAAACCATGAATTAAATGAACATCTGAAGCCTTGTTTTTAATAGCGATTTCAAATACTTGATTAATATTCATAATATTTTAATTAGATATTAAGACCATTGTTTTATTTCCAAGCCCTTTTCAGCAGCGTTGGTTTGAGCTTCTTGTTTAGAGGTTCCATCACCGATAGCCACTAATTCTTCGTCCAAGAAAAGACCAACGGTAAATTTCTTAGCGTGATCAGGACCCTCTTCTTTTAACACTTTATAGGAAGGAGTAACACCACAAACTTCTTGCGAAACTTCTTGAAATCTAGATTTAGGATCAACATAAGCTTTACGCTTTATAATATCATCTAAATTTCTTACAATATTTTTAAAGATAAATCTTTTAGCTGGTTCAATTCCTTGGTCTAAATAAATAGCTCCAATAATAGCCTCAACACTGTTAGCTAAAATATATTGGCGAGCCTTAGAATCCCTATCTCTAGACTCTCCCTTAGAAAGCATCAAATATTTTTCAAAGCCTAATTCACTAGCAACTTGATATAGCATTTTAGCGTTAACCAAACTAGCTCTCCAGTTAGTTAACTCTCCTTCTGGTTTATCCGGAAAGTTTACAAACAAAAATTCAGTTACAATTATTTCTAAAACAGCATCACCTAAAAATTCTAATCTTTCATTGTGACCAATTTTAAAATCAGGATGTTCATTTAAATAAGATCTGTGAGTTAAAGCTTGTTTTAGCAGATCAATATTTTTAAATTTTACATCAATGATTTTTTCTAAATTACCTATTTTTTCCATAGCCTTTATTTTACATCTTCTAAACTAGCACTCTCTTCTTTTTTAGGAGTAGAAAGTTCTTCCTTTTTTTTCTTTAAATCTTCTGGCATATCACTATAGATAGAGCCTAAAACTCCATTTATAAATTTACCGGAAGAATCACCACCAAAATTCTTAGCTACTTCAATAGCTTCATTAATAGCTACTTTTGGTGGAATTTTTTCTGAAAAAACCAATTCATAAATACCTAAGCGCAATACATTTCTATCAATACCTGTAATTTGGTCAATTGGCCATTCTGGAGCATATTTCTTAATATAGTTATCAATCTCCTCCATATGAGATGAAATACCATCAATTAATTCTTTCACAAATCCACCATCATCAAAATCAGGAGCAAAATTTTCAAAATTATCCTCCATGATTTCATCTATCTTTTTTTCTCCTTTATTAAAATCCCAAACAAACAAAGTTTGCATTGCTAAAGTTCGAGATAAGTGTCGATTAGCCATAAAAATATAATAAACAAAATTAAAAGCACCTCAAGAGTGCTTTTAATTTTATTTCTTAGTTTTAGTAGTTTTAATCTTTAAAACTGTTTTCCCCTTATAAGTTCCGCAAAAACCACAAGCGCTATGAGGAGCTACTGTTTGTCCACATTTTGGGCAAGTACCTAAACTCTTTTTTTTCAAAGCCTGATGGGAACGGTTTTGACCAACAGAGGATCTGGTCTTTCTCTTTTTTGGTACAGACATATTTTTTTAATTAATATTTTATTTTTAATTACTAACTTAGTATAATTAGTATAATTGAAAATTAAAGATTAGTCAATTTCAATTAAAAAAGAGACTTTTTCAGCCTCTTTTTTTAATTTTATTCAAATTTCTTAACAATCTTATCAAATTCTTCCCTCTCAATAGTTTCCTTCTTAAGTAATGCTTTTACTATCTCCTCTAAACATTCTTTATGTTCTCGCAAAATCTTCTCAGCTCTAATTTCTCCCTCTTTAATTATCTCAGAGATTTCTTCATCTATTTTTTCAGCTACCTTTTCACTATAATCTCTTTGTTCATGAATTTCTCGGCCCAAGAAAATCATCTCTTCTTTCTCGCCAAAAGTTCTAAGACCTAAACGATTGCTCATGCCATAATCAGTAATTAAATGTCGGGCGACATTAGTAGCTCGACGCAAATCAGAAGTAGCCCCAGTAGTGACCTGACCAAAAATACTTTTTTCAGTTAAGTTTCCAGCGAGTAATACAGCAATTTCATCTAAGAAATAATCTTTGGTATATAGTCTCTTGTCAGCAATTGGAAGTTTTAAAGTATAACCACCAGCTTGACCACGAGCAATAATTGAAATCTTATGCACTGGATCAGCTGAAGGAGAAAAATGAGCCACTAAAGCGTGCCCAGCTTCATGGTAAGCAATAATACTTTTTTCTTCATCGCTAATTACTCGGCTACGTCTTTCTGGTCCCATCATTACTTTCTCTATTGCTTCGAATAAATCAGATAGTTCAATAACCTTTTTATTCTGTCGAGCGGCAAAGATAGCTCCTTCGTTCAAAACATTAGCTAAATCAGCCCCACTAAACCCGGGAGTTCTCTCAGCTATTTTTTTTAATTCAACTTTTTTATCCAAAGGTTTTTTCTTAGCGTGAACTTGCAAAATTTCCTCTCTATCTTTTAAGTCTGGGACATCAATCATAACTTGTCTATCAAAACGACCAGGGCGAAGTAAAGCTGGGTCTAAAACATCAGGACGATTGGTAGCTGCAATAACAATAATATTAACATTAGGCTCGAAACCATCCATCTCAACTAATATTTGATTTAAGGTTTGCTCTCTTTCATCATGGGAACCACCAAGGCCCGATCCTCGACGACGGCCAACAGCATCTATCTCATCAATAAAGACAATACAAGGAGAATTTTTCTTAGCCTTTTGAAAAAGTGAACGAACTCTAGAGGCACCCACACCCACAAACATCTCCACAAACTCTGAACCAGAAATACTATAAAAAGGAACATTAGCTTCTCCAGCTACAGCCTTGGCCATTAATGTCTTTCCAGTTCCAGGACTACCTAAAAGCAAAACCCCCTTAGGTATCTTAGCCCCTAAATCATGAAATTTTTTGGGATGACGTAAAAAATCAACTATTTCCGATAACTCCTGCTTAGCTTCTTTAGCTCCCGCTACATCATTAAAGGTAATTTTATTCTTAGAATTATTATCAAATTCACGCGCTTGAGATTGACCAAACATCATAGCTTTAGAATTAGCCCCGGCAACATTACGCATCATAAAATACAAAAAAACTATAACTAGAATAAAAGGAATGATAAATGGCAACCAAGAAATTAATAAGGAACTAAAACTTTCATCTTCTTTGACTAATATTTTAATCTTAGAAATCTTTTCTGGGCTAACCGCTAAGTTACTGAGCAAGGCGGTAAGAGATTCTCCATTTTCTTTTTTAAATTCTTTCTTTTCTCCTGACACTAAAGAAATATCAACCTGGTCCCCAATAACTGTGGCTTCTGTTACTTTTTCATCATTAATCAAAGCCACAAAATCATTTACTCCAATATTTTCTGGTTTCTTATTTTGACCAGTAAAAAAACTTAGCAAGGTAGCTAAAATTAAAAAAATAAAGATAAAAATAAAAAAATTCTTAAAAAAATTCTTCATAATATTTACAAATATTAATTAATTATTACTTCTATAATTATATACTAATTTTCCCTTAAAAACAAATAAGGGCTTTCGCCCTTATTTATCTTTATTTTATTTTCCTTATTCTTGGTCTTCGCTTTTAGCGCTTTTCTTTTTGGCTGGAGCTTTTTTCTCCTCAGTTTCTTCAACCTCTTTTTTAGCCTTCTTACCTTCTTTAACAATCTTTAAACCTAAACGATGGTCAGAAGGAGAAATAGATAAAATTTCGAAGTCTAATTCATCACCAGATTTGAAAAGATCAGCAATCTTTTCTTTAGCTCCAATTCCCAATTGAGTAATATGAGCTAAGCCATGAATTTCTTCATCTAGTTTAACGAATAATCCAAAAGGATTAATCTTTAAAACTTGTCCTTTAACAATTTGACCAATTTTGTATTTCTCAACTGCCTTTTTCCAAGGATCTTCTACAATCTTTTTAGCACTTAAGAAGATTTTATTATTGTCTAAATTAACAATCTCAGCTTTGATAGTATCTCCAACTTTATAGATCTTTTCTGGAGAATCAATTCTTTGCCAAGCTAATTCAGAAATATGAATTAAACCTTCCATGCCTTCACCAAAAGAGATAAAGACACCAAAATTGGTTACAGCTGATATTTTACCATCAACCACCATTCCAACTTTATATTTATCAATAATGTGTTTTTGTTTTTTATTCCAAACATCTTTTTCACTGAAAATAATTTTGTCAGATTCAGTTCCTAAGTTGATAACATTAACTTCAAATTCTTGACCAACAAATGATTTTAATTTTTCCAAAATCTTTTGTTTGTCACCACCACTAACTCTTGGATAGTTTTCTGGAGAAAGTTGTGATACTGGCAAGAAACCTGGAATTTGATGATATCTAACAAGCAAACCTCCCTTGTTAGCATCAATAATTTTGATTTTAACAATATCATGATTCTTCAAAGCTTCCTCCAATTTAAGCCAAGCTTTTTCTTGACCAGCTTGTTTAAAAGATAACTCTAAATCACCATTTTCATTTTCTTCATCAATAACAGTAGCCTCAATTTCATCACCCGGTTTTAAATTAGCAAATTCATCAGCCTCAAAATATAATTCTGGACCACGAACAATACCAATAAAAATACCGCCGATATCTAAACGAACTTCTGATTTAGAAGCAGCAATAACTTTACCAATAACAATGTCGCCAACTTTTGGAATGTTTATTTTGTCTTGCTCTAACAAAGCTTCCAAAACATGACTGTTTTTCTTTTCTTCACTCATATTAAATAAAAAAAGATGAGTTAACCTTCTCTTTAAAAAAGTAGAAAGTCCCCAAACACCTTGCGATTTGGGATATTTATAAAAGGCTTAATTTAATTGTGTAAGAATTATATAATATTATTTCAAAAAAAGCAAGACCTGATAATTATTAGACAAAAAACCAAATAATGACTATAATTAATGATATAAAAAGATAAAATTAACAAAAAAAATGAAAAAAGCATTCTTTACCTTTCTTAAAGGTCTAGCCATGGGAACAGTGGATATTATTCCTGGTGTATCTGGCGGTACTATGGCTTTAATACTTAAAATCTACGATAAAATTATTGGGGAATTACAAAAAATAAACTTAGATTTATTTAAAAACTTTTTCCGCGGTCGCTTTAAATTAGTACTCTCTCAAATTGACTTAAAATTTTTGCTAGCTTTAATACTTGGTATTGTCACTGCTATTATGAGTTTAGCTCATCTCATTAGTTGGGGTTTAGAAAATTATCCAACTTATCTATTTAGCTTATTTTTTGGCTTAATAGTTATTTCTTCCATTCTACTAATTCCTAATAAGAATCTAAAAATAAGTTCAATTGTATTTTTAATAATTGGTTTTGTTATTGCTTTGATAATCACCACTCTTTCACCGGCTACTACACCGGAAAATTATGCCTTTATATTTTTTAGTGGAGCTTTAGCAATTTGCGCTATGATACTACCAGGTATTAGCGGAGCTTTTGTATTATTACTTTTGGGGAAATATCAATTTATGCTTGAAGCGATAAAAAACCCTTTAGTATCACATAATATAATTATTATTGCTATCTTTGTTTTAGGCTGTATTATTGGATTATTATCCTTTTCTCGTTTTTTAAATTTCCTTTTAAAAAAATACTACACTCCCACATTATTGGTTCTAATCGGCTTTATGTTAGGATCACTAAACAAAATTTGGCCTTTCAAACTAGAGCAAAAAAACATTTGGCCAACACTCAACCAAGAATTTTATATTGCTCTTGGATTAGCTATCATTGGTATCATTATTGGCTACTTCCTTAACAAAGTTAAAAGTGAAGAAGAAAAATAAAAAGAACTTAAAAAAATAAAAAACAGTTAATTTAGACTGTTTTTTTTATTTACAAAATAATATTAATCTTTTATACAACGAACGGAAAGAGCCCAAGATGGTTCACCAGTATATACTCTAAAATCATTATAACCATGATTTAATCCGCGACTATAAACACTAGGGCTGGAAAAAGAAGATGACCAAAGAAAAGTAGTATAACCAATATCAAAAAAACTACCATTAGCATTATCGCGACGACCAGCAGGCATAATATTAAAACCAGTGCTATTATTTGTTTGCTGATTATTTCCTGGACTACAATAATTTGGATTATAAGCCCAATTCAAAGAAGAGGACACAGCTACTCCTATCGCTCCGTTTGTTCCACCACAACGATATTCAACATTACTATTAATAGTATCAACTAAAACTGTTTGCTCGGCTGATGTTGGTAAATGCCATCCTGTAGGACAAATTCCTTGTGCCCCAGCAGTTGTTGATCCTGCCATAGCAGCACTCCATTGGTATAACTTGCCATAAGTATTACAATTACTAGCGCTACCACCATGACAACCACACCATCTATTATCAGTATTGTTTATCCAAGACCTAGCGGAACAACCATCATCATAATTAATATTTTCTGTCATCCAACATTGTGAACCAAATTGTTTTGTCGTATATTCTTGCAAATCACGAGAATCAACTAAAACATCTCCACAAGACCAAGCTGGAGTAGATGCTCCTTCAGAAATTCCATCTCTAGTAGCCACTTTACTTCCAGCATTCAAGCCAGAATTATGGTTCCCTAAACAAAAAGAAATGGAATAAGTAGAGCCATCAGAAGAATAAGTATAAGCGTTAGTAGTAGTTGTGCAATCTCCGTCTATTGGGGTTGGAGCCACTGGAGTCAAAGTCATATAAACATTAGATCCGCTAGCAATAGTGCTAGTAACAGATGTTGGATAAGAACCATTATCGTTAAAATATAACTCTAATGCTGTTTGCATTTGTTTAACATCAGCTAGTCTTTTAGCATCACGAGCACTAGCACGAGAATTTTGTAAAGCTACTACTGCTATGGTAGCGATAATAGCAATGATAGCTATTACTACTAGTAATTCTATTAGGGTAAAGGCTTTTTTAAGCTTGCTCATAGTTTTTATTTAAAATTCATTATATCTATTCAATATTTTGATATTAACACTTTAAAAATATTTTGCAAATAAATTATTTTTAAAATAAAAAAGAATCATTTTTTTAAAATGATTCTTTTTTTTTAAATTTAACTTTTAAACCTTAATAACTACCGGAAGCACCATCGGACGACGTTTGGTAGAAGTAAACAAGAATTGACCAATCTCATTTCTAATTTTATTCTTTACATAATCATCATCAGCTGGAGCATTAGTTTTTTTATCCTTGGCAATTGCCTTAACTTTTGCTCTAGTTTTTTCAATTAAATCTCGATTTTCCTTCATATATATAAAACCACGAGAAATCAAATCAGGACTACCTATTAAATCTCCTGTTTTAGAATCAAGAGTCACAATAACCACAATCATACCATCTTCAGCCATAACGCGACGATCACGTAATACAATGCTAGAAACATCGCCCACGCCTAGACCATCAACCATCACATAATCAGTTGGAACTTTTTCTTTTGTTAATTCTCCTAGAACATCATATCTTTTTTCTCCAATAACCTTTGTCCCTTTTTTGAAAGAAACTACTTGCCCATTATCAGCTACAAAAATATTATCTTTAGGTATACCAATTTGCTCAGCCAGCTCAGCGTGAGCTCGAAGCATATAGTGATTAGCTTCGATTGGCATAAAATATTGGGGTTTAATTAAACGCATCATTAACTTTAAATCTTCCGCCTTGGCATGGCCTCCAGCATGAATATCCATCATTTTATAATGAATAATTTTAGCTCCTTGGCGAACTACCGCATCCATCAAATTTTGAATACTGCGTTCGTTTCCTGGAATAACAGAAGAAGAGAAAATAACTGTATCGCCTTGTTTGATACGAACTACTCGATGATCACCGGTAACAACCTTTGATAAGAAAGCATTGCTTTCTCCTTGAGCTCCAGTACCAATAATAATAATTTTATCATCTTTAATTTTATTTAAATCTTTGTCGTCAATTAAAATACGTGGATCAAATTTTAAATAACCAATCTTATGGGCGACATCCACGTTATCATTCATACTACGACCTTGGAGAGAAACTCGACGGCCATATTTTTTAGCTAATTCAAAAATCTTTTGCACACGACTAAGTTGAGAAGCAAAAGTACCAATAATAATACGGCCTTCGATTTTTTCAAACAATTTTCCCATCTCATCACCAATAGCTGATTCTGAAATCTGATATCCTGGATGAGTAGCATCAGTAGAATCAGACATTAAAAGCAAAATATTTTCTGCTCCTAATTGAGCAATACGATTTAAGTCGGCTGGCTTATCATTAACTGGAGAAAAATCAATTTTAAAATCACCAGTATGTACCACCTTACCTAAAGGAGTAGTAACTATAATAGCAAAACAATCTGGAATTGAATGATTAACTCGCAAAAACTCAACTTGAATATTGTCAGAAACTTTAATTTTATCTAATTCAGTAATTTCTTTTATTTTTAAAACTGGAGCTTTTTTAAACTCAGCTATTCTCTTTTGTACTAAACCAGAGGTCATTTTTCCCATAAACATTGGGGGGTTACCAATCTCTCCCATAATGTGCGGAATACCTCCAATATGATCAAAGTGACCATGAGTGATAAAGACAGCCTTAACCCAATCTTTTTTATCTTCCAAGTAAGAAACGTTAGGAATAATATAATCAATTCCTGGCATATCTTCTTCTGGAAATTGTAATCCCATATCAATAATAATAATTTCCTTTTCATATTCAATCAAGGTCATATTTCGGCCAACTTCTTCTAAGCCACCCATAACCATAATTTTTAATTTGCCAAAAGAACTCTGACTTTTAATTTGTAAATCAGGCGATGAAAAATTATTTCTCTCACCCACGGTTCTATTAGTTAAAGGGCGATTAGGATAACGTTGGCTAGTGTTATGATTAGCCGGTCGGAAATTAGGATTTCTTCTAGTGTTTGTGTAAGTTGTTTTGTTTGTTGTTGTCGGAGCACTAGAAGGTGTTCTTCGATTCAACAAAGAATTCTCAGATTTAATTTGATCTGAGGAATAAGTTTTGTATCTAGTCATCATATTTAATTTTATAGTTAAGGAAATTTTAATCTTCCACTTAACGAAGTTTTAATTTTTTATTAGTTTTTATGTACCAATGAGAAATATTGTTGAAGCGATCGGCTGGATTTAAGATACTACTAAAATCAAAGCCTTTAATTTTTTTACTCTGAACATAAGTATAACTAGGATAATACAAGAATACGACCGGGAAATCTTGATTAATTAATTCCTGAAATTTTTTGTACTTGAGTATTCGATCATCAGCGTTTAGTGATAATCGAGCTTCTTCTAATAATTTATCAACGTCTTTATTTTTATATTCGGAAATATTCAAACCGGTATTAGAAATTTGAGAAGAGTGCCAGAAAGCATAGTTATCTTGGTCTCCTCCTAAAACTTGGCTTAAAAGCAAAGCTTCAAAATCTTTTTTGGAAACAATATCAGATTGAATTTGACCAGGAGTAATGGTTTTGATAGTTACTCTGACTCCAGCCTTTTCCCAAGAAGATTTAATAAACTCAGCTACCAAGACATTATCAGTTAAATCAACAGTGGTTAATTCAATATTTAAATAATCATATTTTTTGCTAGCATCGCTGGATTTTTTAAAGCGCCAAAGACCTAACAAACTTTCATTATCTAAATTAAATCTATCTAAAATATTTCTTTTTACCTCGTAATTTTCAAGAGCGGAAACAGCTTTATTTTTTTCTTCTATCTTAGAATTAATTTCTGTTAAATCAGCTTCGGGATTAGCGGCTAATTCATTCTTTTGATTTTCTAAATCAATTAATTCTTTAATAGCGGTAATTTCATCAGCCTTCAATTCTACCACCTGCCAAAGAGCTTCATTTAAATAATTATTTGCTTCATCGTAGTTATAGTCTACCTTTTCTAAATCACCATTATATGAAGGACTATTGGGAAGTATTGGACCATCAGCCACTGAAGCATTACCAGAAAAAATCTCATCACAAATTTTATTCTTATCAATCAATTTAGCCAAAGCTTGGCGCAAAGCTTTACTGCTCAAAGCTGGATTTTTCTTTTGGTTAAAAAATACTGAAGAAATTTGTGGTAAATTTAAACGATTAAAGTTTAAAGAACTTTTAGAGGCAACATCGGCTCGCAAACTGTGGGGTAAATAACTAATGCCATTAATTTGATTATTGTTTAAAGCAGAAATTAATTCATTATAATTTGAATAAAATTTCAAAACAATTTTTTCAATATAAGGCACTTGCTCATAATAATCATCGTTTAAAACTAAAACAAATTCCTTAATATCACCAGCCTTAGTTTTAGTTAAAGACTTAAACTTATATGGACCAGAACCAACTGGTTTAATATTTAATTCATTTAAAAAAGCATTACTAGGACTGACGTCAGACCATAGATTTTTTGGTAAAATACCAAAGGTCAAAATATCCAAGAAAGATGAATATGATTCTTTCAAATTAATCTTAAAAGAATAATCATCAATAGCTGAAACTGTAGCCCCAGACAAAGACGATCTTAAGGGGGAACCATATTCTGAGTTTTTTATAGCCTCAATAGTAAAAACAATATCAGCACTGGTTAAATTTTCACCATTATGCCATTTAACATTATTTTTAATCTTGAAGTTATACTCTAAACCATTGCTACTAACTGAATACTCTTCTACTAAATCATTAACAATATTACCGTTACCATCTCTCTTAAATAAAGAAGAAAAAATTAAACGACTAATATCACTATCTACATCACGCGCTGAATCATACAAAGGATTAATATTTTTAGGCGCACCTAATAAACCTTCGATATATTCGCCTCCTCTTTTAGGATAGACTTTAATATTTTTCTTTAAAAAACCAACTAACCAAAAAATAGTTGCAACTACTAATAAAACAACTAAAGTATTAAGAATTATTTTTTCTTTAGAACTTAAAACTTTCTTGGTATATTTTATCTGATTCAAATTAGGAATTTTCTTTGGAGCTAGAGAGTATAATAATTTTTTATCTAAGCCATCATAATCGTAACCGATTTCATTTTCTGTCTCATTGCTATCCTTTTTCTTTTTCCAGAAAGCAAAAGATAGAGGCTGACCCTGCTTCTTTTTCTTAAAAACAAAACTCTTTTGTTTTTTGTTGGACTTAAATAAATTCACAGTTCTCTTTTAAGTTTATTTAATATAATAATGATGCTAGAGAGATGGCGAAAAATAGAACCGCCAAAATAACAGTAGCAACAAAAAGTTTCTTTTCAATTCCTCTCTTAGTTAAAAAAACCGCATTGTTACCACCAAAGACGCCACCTAAAGCAGCCCCTTTGTTTTGAAGTAAAATTACTACGATAAGTAGTACTGAAATTACAATTTGAATTATTTTTAATTCTTTCATAATCCTAAATATTATTTATTACTAACCTTTTCAACAATACCAGCTAAAACTTTCTTATTATTCTCAGCTAAATCAGCTAAAACCTTACGATCAATTTCAATTTTATTAGCTTTTAATGATCCCATGAACTTAGAATAAGAAAGTCCATGCTCTCTAACAAAAGCATTTATCTTAATTTGCCACAAACCACGATTAACTCTTTTTTTCTTACGACGATCAGCAAAAGCATGAGCTCCGGCCTTAGTTTGAGCAGTAGTAGCTAATTTTATAAGTTTTTTTCGGCCCCATTTAAAACCCTTAACTTGTTGTAAAAGTTTACGGCGTCTCTTAACATGCATGGTACCTCTTTTGACTCTTGGCATATATTTCTTGAAATTTAATTAATAATAAACTAGTTGTAAGGATTTAATCTCTTTACAGTTTTAAGAAAAGTACTGCTTAATTCCAAATCACGACGTTTTTTTCTAGTAGTGTTTCCTGTTTCTCTAGAATTAAAATGGCCCTGACCACCTTTTCGGTGCATTACTTTGGATTTGGCTGTAGTAGTAAATCTTTTACTAGTAGCCTTGTGTGTCTTAATCTTCGGCATATGAATAAATATAAAAAGTTAAAAAACAGGCTTAAAACCTGAATTTAACTAATCTTACTTTTTATTAGTTAATATCATAGTATAGCCTCCTGGCATTCTTGTCAAGGGCTGTTCTTCAAAAAGTTGAATTTCTGGCTTATTTCTTAGGTTTTTAGCAAATTCTTCCATAACTTCCTTAGCTTTTTCAAAATGCTGCTTTTCTCTACCTTTTAAAATCATTTCTATCTTGGTTTTATTGTTTTTCAACAAAAATTTATAGGCTTGGTCAGCTCGAACTTCTAAATCATGACTACCAATACGAAGAGATAAACGAATGTTTTTTGTATCAACCTTCTTCTGTAGTACCTTTTGTTTATGTTGCTTTTTTTCTTGTTCGTATCTAAATTGCCCTAAATCTAAAATTTTAGCTACTGGGATATCAGCTTTAGGATTAACCTCTACTAAATCTAAATCAGCCTCTCTTGCCATTTCTAAAGCCTTATCAGTATCAATTATACCAACGTTATCTCCCTCTTCGTTAATTAAAAAAACTTGAGGGGCAGTAATTTTCTCATTAATATTAAATTGTTTTTCACTTTTACTCTTATCAACCTTAGGCAGTCTAAATTTTCTTCGCATTTTTAAAAAGTTAGTTTATAAATTTAAGCTAAATTGGAGCGGGTAACGGGAATTGAACCCGTCTCTCGACCTTGGCAAGGTCGCATAATAGCCACTATACGATACCCGCAAAATGTGCCGCGAGGGAGAATCGAACTCCCACGATATTACTATCACTGGATTTTAAGTCCAGCGCGTCTACCAGTTCCGCCATCGCGGCGACACAAAATGTGGAGATGACGGGAATTGAACCCGTGTCTAACAAGTTTTTTTAAATACTTTTACAAAATTAGCTTGATTAAAATTTAATTATTATTTTAAAAACCAAGCGAAATAAAATAATAACGATTTACCTAATCTTTCGATTTTTTGAGGGTAACGCCCGAAAAACCTATCCCTATAAATGACACCGGTTGACGGCTATAAGGAGTCACCGGACCGATGGTCACCGCTATTAATTAAGCAGCAACAGGTGCGAAAGCTGGAACTTTCCATGAGAAAGCAGCTTTAGCAATAGTGTTTTTTACACTTATGTTTTGAATGTTTTTAGGTAGGCATTCTCTACCTTTTGCATATCTAAAAAAAGATCTTATTATCGAAGCCAAGTCATCCCCTTAATACGCTTCTTTAATTCTCTTTTTCATTATTGTTTTAATGTACTTGTCGGTATCCTTCTTTTTTAAATCTTCCCTTTTGTCAAAAGCCTTTTTTCCTTTGACTAAAGCTACCTCCAGTTTGATAAAACTGTTCTTAGTATATAACTTAATGGGAACGACTGTCAAGCCCTTTTCCTGCTTTTTCCCCACCAAATAATCCAATTCTTTTTTTCTAAGTAAAATCTGTCTCGGACGTTCAGGATTGTATTCTTCTCTTTTTCCAGCTTGTTTATACAAAGGAATATAGGAAGAAATCAAATAAGCTTCATTGTTATTTTTTTTATTAGTCTTAAACGAAATATATGAACCTTTTAAGTTGGCTTGTCCAGCCCGAACTGTTTTTACCTCATAGCCAAACAAAACCAAACCAGCTTCATAGGTCTCTAGAATCTGGTAATCAAACGTCGCTTTTTTGTTTAAAGCTAAAATTTTCATAAAATTATCGAGACCAAAAAAATAAAAAATTATTTTTCAGAAATATTCCACTTTTTTAAGTTCTCTACTATCTTTTGATTTAAGAAAAAATTGGCAACATAAGAACGATAACCGGCACTGGTAATACTTTTTACTGCTTCAGCATCTTGAGCATAACGGTTCTTTAAAGCTTCAATTTCTTTATCAATTTCAGCCTCATCTGGTTTAATATTTTCTAATTTAGCGATCTCTTTAAAAATTAAAGCACTCTTTACTCTCTTAACAGCATTAGGCATCATTTCCAACATTAATTCATTATAATTTTTTCCGATACTCTTTAAATAGTCATCAAAATTTCCGCCTTGAGAACTAACATTTTGTTCAATTTCACGCATCATTATTTCTGATTCATTTCTAATTAAATTTTCAGCAATATCACCAAACTTAGAACCGTCCATAATTTTATCAATTATCTGAATTTCTAATTTTTGATCAGCTTCTCTTTGTTTTTGTTCAGAAATAGTTTTAGTTAAATTTTCTTTTAAGTCAGAAACATTATTGAATCTAAACATCTTAGCTAAATCATCATCAATAGCTGGGATTTCTCTTTCATATACTTCTTTAATTTCTACTTTAAATTCAACCTTTTTACCAGCTAAATTCTTTTGAAAATGAGCTTCTGGATAAACGATGGTAAATTCTTTAGTCTCTCCCTTTTTTAAACCAACTAAATTTTTATCAAAACCATCAACAAAGTAATTTTTTCCGATAATAACTGTAACTTCTGGATTCTGTCCGTCTTCCACTGGAACTTTATCTAAGAATAGATTAACTGAAGTGATAACCTTATCACCTTCAGCGATAGCTTTATCAGAAATTTTTTCTTTAGCTCTCATTTCTAATAAATCATTTAAAACTTTTTGCACTTCAGCTTCTTCTACCTTTACTTTATTATCCTTAAAAGCAAAATCTTTGTAGGCGCCAAGCTTTATTTCTGGCAAAACACTAACTTTGATTTTGTACTCAACTGGATTTTCTGGAGCTAATTTAGCAATATCAACTTCTGGTTGACCTACAACTTCTTTATCCTTAATATTCTCATCAATGATAGAAAAAATTTGTTTGTTAATTAATAATCGAGCAGCTTCCTCTAAGATAGCCATCTCACCAATTTTTTGTTTTAGCACATCAGCTGGAACTTTCCCTGGACGGAATCCTTCAATCTTAATCTCCTTAGATAATGACTCGGCTCCCTTAGAAATATATGGAGCTAATTCCTCTGTTGAGACTTCAACTAATAGTTCGATTTGTGATTTTTCTAAATCTTTTCTTGTTACTTTCATATTTTACTGTTAATAATAAATTAAATACAAAATTATCCTTATAATTTAAAGATAATTCTATTATATCAGACTTTTTAAAAATAAAAAACCTAAATACTTTAGCTTAAAGATATTAATTTAAAGACTAAGATAAGTCAAGAAATAAAAAAACCGGCCCTTTTATCAAAGACCGGCGTAGATTATTTTTTTGTAATAATCTCAGTTTCAAAATTTGGGCTCCAATCACTGTCGTGATCAAAAACCGCTTCTTCTAAGCAGATATCATTACGATTAAAATGGCAGGTGGCTGGGAAATATTTATAATAACTAATTCTTTTTTTCCAAAGAAATAAATTTAATATAAATATGAAAGGAAAATATAAAAAAGGTTTTATTTTTCTTGATAAAAATAGAATTCTTTTGTAATGTTCTGGCCTGTCCTCTCCTTTAATAATAAAATCAATTTCTTCTTTAATGACAAAAATATCTTTAAAAGGTCTATCAAACCCTTCAAAAATATTTCGATAGGTTCCATTCTTCTTTAACCTTTGACAAACAAATTCAGTTTTATCAATTTTAATAATTTTGGAAGAACTGAATAAATATTCGTTTTCAAAAACCGGAATAGCGACGCAAGGAAAACAACCGCCTCCCCATGAAACACTTTTATTATTGATATTATAGACCTCTGACCGCAAACCAGTCATATAGGAAAAAATATCAATAACAAAATAGTTATAATACTCTATCTTTTTTGTAATAAATAAATTAACAAAAAAGATAAAGGGAAGAAGAACCATCATTTTTAGTTTTTTGACCAAAAATAATTTTCCAAAACAATCAAACTCAAAATCGTCACGATTTTTAATAGCTTCAAGAATCTGATCTTGAGTAAAGCAAGCTTCCTTTAAATTGACCTCAAGATCTTCAAATAATTGCCGTAGAGTTTTTGTCTTTTTAAATTCATAAAATAGGACTCTACAACTTTTGGTTGGTTTTGATTTTTTATTCAAACCGAATTTTTCAAAGTTTGAATCAATGGAAAAGAACAAATCTCTTTGTTCTGGAATTGTTTTGTTTCCATCTGTTGCGCTGATTACTATTTCTTTTTTAAGGAAATAATTTTTTTTATTTAAATCTTCCATGATTAATATTGTTGGTTAATATTTTATTGTGATGAACTATTAATAGACAACTATAGGACTTAAAATATGTTTTGTCAATAATATTTTTTGTATAAAAAATAGGGGATATTATCCCCTATTTTCATATATATATCTTCCCTATTTTCCTTATAGTAATAAACCGATGATAAGCAAAGCTACAATGTTAATGATTTTAATCATAGGATTGATAGCTGGACCAGCAGTATCTTTGTAAGGATCACCAACAGTGTCGCCAGTAACAGCCGCCTTGTGAGCGTCTGAACCTTTACCACCAAAATGACCTGATTCAATATACTTTTTAGCATTGTCCCAAGCACCACCACCAGAAGTCATAGAAATAGCAACAAAGATTCCGGTAACGATAGATCCGATAAGAAGACCACCCAAAGCTTCAACTCCCAATAGGAAGCCAACAAGAATTGGAGCTACTACTGGAATAATAGCTGGAAGTATCATAGCCTTCAAAGCAGACTTGGTAACGATATCTACAGTTCTACCGTAATCTGGTTTTTGTGAACCATCCATAATTCCTGGTTTCTCTTTAAATTGAGCTCTAACATCTTCTACTACAGAACCAGCTGATTTTCCAACAGCCTTCATAGCCAAAGCGCCAAAGTAATATGGAAGAAGACCACCAATAAATAATCCAACTAAAACCTTAGGATCATTAATAGCAAAAACAAAATTCTCCCCCGCCTTATGAGTATAATCAGCAAAAAGTACTAGAGTAGCAAGAGCAGCACTACCGATAGCGTAACCTTTAGTAACGGCTTTAGTGGTATTACCAACAGCATCAAGTGGATCAGTTACATTTCTAACATCTTCACTTAATTCTGCCATTTCAGCAATACCTCCAGCATTGTCAGTAATTGGACCATAAGAATCAATAGCTACAATAATACCAGCCATAGAAAGCATAGAAACAGCAGCAATAGCAACGCCATAGATTCCAGCCAAACTGTATGAACCCAAGATAGCAGCAGCAATAACTAATACTGGCCACATGGTTGATTTCATAGAAACAGCTAAACCAGCAATAACGTTGGTTCCATGTCCAGTTCTAGAAGCTTCAGCAATACTTTTTACTGGAGCATATTTAGTTGATGTATAGTATTCAGTAATAACTACCATTAAAGCAGTAACTACTAAACCAATTAAAGCACTAAAATAAATATTTAAGAATGGGAAAACTTGGTTATCAGCCATCAACCATTTTATCACTGGATAAAAAGCAATAGCTGAGATTAAACCAGAAGCGATTAATCCTTTGTATAAAGCTTTCATGATGTTTTGTTTTTTTCCTAAACGAATAAAGAAAACACCGATGATAGAAGCAAAGATAGAAACAGCTCCTAAAAATAATGGGAACAATATTGCCACTTTATACTCTGGTAAAAAGATTGAACCTAAAACCATAGCAGCAATAGAAGTCACAGCGTAAGTTTCAAATAAGTCAGCCGCCATGCCAGCGCAATCACCAACGTTATCACCAACGTTATCAGCAATAACTGCTGGGTTACGTGGATCATCTTCTGGAATAT